>NZ_JBSHBL010000008.1:109623-202722 GCF_053611985.1 Streptomyces sp. NPDC054770 | reverse complement strand
CCCGGCGGCGATCCGGCCCCCTCATCCGTGCCGACGTGCCGATCTACCGCCGGACCGCCGGACCGCCTACTGACCGAAACCGTAGGCGAACAGGTGGTCGGTGCCCGAGGAGCCGGTCACCGGCAGCGTCACGGACGCGACCTGCTTGGACGGATCCAGCGGGACCTTCGTGGCGAAGACATAGGTCTTCACGCCGTCCCGGCCGCCGCTCCCGGTGTTCCGGTAGGCGGTGGTGACGGCCGTCGTGTCACTCGGCAGCGGCTTGCTCGGTCCGCCGTTGAGCGTCCAGTCCGAGAAGCCGACCGTCGCCTGCGAGGTGCTGCCGTCGGTGTAGGTGACCGTCAGCGTGCCCGAGACCCCGCTGCCGTCGGTCGGCGCGTTGACCGCCGCACCCAGCAGGCCCAGCGACGACCCCGAGGTGCCGGCCGGCATCGGGAGGGTCTGGCCGGCCATCTCCAGGTTGTCCAGCTGACCGGAGGTCACCGTCGGCCAGGTGTAGGAGACGCCGTCGACCGTGAGCGTGGAGCCGCTCGTGACACCGGCCGCCGACAGCGCGTTCTGCGAGTACGCCCAGCCGCCGCCGTCGAAGCCGCCCGAATAGCTGGTGCCGTCGGGGTAGATGCCCTCGTTGGTGGCGTACGGCCACAGCGCACCGGGCTTGGCGACGGCCACCCGGAGCGCCGCCCCGGACAGTGCCGTACCGGTGCTGTGGTCGGTCAGGGCGAAGGTGACCGGGTACGTCCCCTCGGTCCCGCCCGCCGTCACGTGGACCTTCGCCTCGGCGCTGCCCGAGGCGGGCACCGTCAGCGATCCTGACGCGGTGTCGGTCGTGACGCCGGAGGGCGCCGTCGCCGTCCAGTCGACCGTGACGGCCTTGCTGCCGAGGTTGGTCACGTCGAGGGTGCCGTCACCGCCGGTGCCCGGCTGGAGGACCAGGCCGCCTGCGGGACCGGTCGCGGCCAGCACCCGGCCGCCGCCCGTGGTGTCCGACGGCGGCACCGCCGACGGGCCGGACGCCCAGGAGGTGTCCGGCTGGGTGCCGAGCGTGTAGTCGAGCGTGCCCGCGCCCTTGAACTGCTGGAACGTCAGCCAGGAGGTGTTCCACGCCTTGCCCTTGACGTTCAGCGACTGCACGTACGGCGCGTCGGGGGCGGCCTGCGGCGCGTTGATCTGCACCGTCTTGCCGTTCCCGAGGGTCACCTGGGCCGCCGGGAACGCCGGGCTGCCGAGCACCAGGGTGTCCGTGCCCGGGGTCTCCGGGTACATGCCGAGTTCGGACCAGACGTACCAGGAGCTCATGGCGCCGAGGTCGTCGTTGCCGAAGGAGCCGACGGGCGCGTTGAAGTACAGGTTCTGCTGGGCGTCGCGGACGGCCGCCTGGGTCTTCCACGGCTGGCCGGTGTAGTCGTACTCCCAGGGGATCTCGACGCTGGGCTCGTTGCTCAGGTCGGCGTCGGTGCTGCCGGGGCCGGTGATGTCGTCGAGGAGGCTGTCCAGGTAGGACGAGTACGCCTTGGTGCCGCCGCGGGCCTGGATGAGCTCCTGCAGGTTGAACGGGACCATGGGGGTGTACTGGGCGGAGGTGCCCTCCACGAAGCCGTTGGAGGTGCCGGGGGTGAAACCGGTCGCGAACTGGCCGTCCTTGTTCCTGGCCTGGAGGTAGCCGGTCTGCGGGTTGAAGACGTTCATCCAGTCCTGGGCGCGGGTGGCGAACTTCTCGTAGACGGCCGTCCTGCCCAGCGACTTCGCGAAGGCGGCGAGGGCGTAGTCGGCGCTGTCGTACTCCAGTTGGGTGGAGACGGGGCCGTAGAAGTTGCAGCAGTTGTAGTCGTTCTCGTCCAGCGGGAGGTAGCCCTTGGCGTCCCGGACCGACTCGCCGGGGCGGTCGTTGTTCGGGACGGTGGCCTCGTGCTGGAGGGCGGCGAGGGCCTTGGCCGTGTCGAAGTCCGTGGCGCCGAAGGCGTACGCGTCGGTGATGATGCCGGCGGCCGGGTCACCGACCATGACGTAGCTCTCGCCGTTGTTCGAGGCCCACTTGGGCAGCAGGCCCGTCTGGTCGTAGCCGTTGAGCATCGAGGTGACGACGTCGCTGGCGACCTTGGGCTCGACCAGCGCCATCAGCTGGGTCTGGGAGCGGTAGGTGTCCCAGCCCGAGTAGTTGGCGTACTGGGCCTGCTGGCCCTTGGCCAGTTGGTGGATCTGGTTGTCCATGCCCATGTACTGGCCGTTGTCGTCCGAGAAGACGTTCGGGTGCAGCAGGGCGTGGTAGAGCGCGGTGTAGAACTGCGTCTGCTGGTCGGCGGTTCCGCCGCCCACCTGGATCTTCTTCAGCACCGTGTTCCAGGCGTCGTGGTTGGCCTTCTCCACGGTGCCGAGGTTCCAGTTCTTGACCTCGGTGGTGAGGTTGGCCGCCGCGTTGGCGTCACTCGTGTACGAGATGCCGACCTTCGCCGTCACCGCGCGGTTGGCCGAGGTGTCGAAGGTGAGGTACATGCCGTTCGCGCCGGTCGTGGGCGGCTGGGCGGCCGTGGTCGCCTTGGCGGCCTTGGCGGCGCTCCCGTGGATCGTCGGGGCCGGCTTCGCCGGGACGGTGAAGTGCTTCTCCTTCAGCGGCGCCGACTTGGACGGCTGCGGGGTCTGGCTGACCTTGCCGGCCTTGAGCGACTTGGCGTCGGGGGTGATGGTGCTGCCGACCCAGGTGCCGCTCGCGGCGAACGGCCGGTCGAACTTGATGTCGAAGTGCAGCGTGTACCGGTTGTTCGCGCCGCAGAAGTGGCCGCTGTCGATCGCGCCGCTGATCTCCTTGCTGTTCACCACCTGGACGCGGGTCCCGTCCACCTGGGTGGCGCCCCCGCTGAGCTTGAACAGCAGGTTCGCCTGCTGTCCCGCCGGGAAGGTGAAGGTGCCGAGACCGGCGCGGGTGGTGTCGGTCAGCTCGGTCGTGACCCCGTTGGCGTCGGTGACCTTGTAGGACCCGATGCCCGCCTTCTCGTCGGCGTGGCTGAAGCCGACCGACGTGCCGGCGAGGTCGCCCGACAGCGCGCCGGTCACCGGCAGGACGGGCAGGTCGCCGGCGACCGGACAGCCCGGTCCCGAGATGTGGGTGAGGCTGTAGCCGGAGATCTTGCTGTCGGCGTACTCGTAGCCGCCGCCGTCGGGGCGGTTCGGCGTCGTGTCGGGGCCCCACTGCACCATGCCGGCCGGCATGTCGGGGCCGGGGAAGGTGTCCACCGCACCGGAGGTGCCGATGAGGGGGTTGACGAGGGACGCGGGGTCGGTCACGAGGGCCGGTCTCGCGGTGCTCGCGGCCTGGGCACTGCCGGCCGCCGAGAGCGGCAGGGCTGCCATGCCCAGGACGCAGACCACGGCAAGGCGGCCGCGGAATCCTGCTCGGGTGGGGGGTGGTGCGGCTGAACGTCGGGGTCTCACCATCGGTTGCCTCCGCAGCAGTTCGTGCTTCGCACATCAGGTGTCGGCGCGCCGAGAAGCGCCGGAAAGTCGGGCGACGGGCAACGAACCGGGTCGCGCTCCCACGGCCTGACAACGTTGCCATACACGAGTGTTGAGTGAAACGCCTGTGCTTGCGGCATGTCAACGAGGCCAACCGGACTTTCTGCGCGCGAAGTTCAAAGAGTGGGCCACGCCGGGATCAACGCCTGGTTTCCTTGCGGGAGTTACAGCCGATCGGCGACGGCCCCAGGCAGCCCTACAGCCCCCGGGTGACGTGGCTCAGCGCGTCGGCGAGCTGTTCGCGGTGCCGCTGCAGCGCCTCGGGGGTGATGCCCTGCTCGGCCACGACCCGGGCGAGGTCGTCGGTCGCGACCTTGAGCACGGCGCTCATGGTGGCGGCCCGCATACGGACGTCGAGCAGGTCGGCACAGGCGCCCGCGCGGCCGGCGAGCACCTCGGCGAACGTGTCCTCCGCACGCTCCCGGAGCACCAGGTAGACGGCCCGCAGCGCGGGTTCGTCGTGGGTCATCCGGATCACGGTGAGCACCGCCTCGGCATCCCCGTCGGACGACCCGTCAGGGGCCGGCCGGTAGGCGGCCCGCAGATGCTCCGTCAGGTCGGCCTCGGGCGGCCAGGCCCGCAGGACCTCCTGGAAGGCCTCGACCGACTGGGTGAGCAGCGGCTCCACACAGCTCTCCTTGCTCGGGAACCAGCGCCACAGCGTGCGTTCCGACACTCCGGCCGCCCGCGCGATCTGCTCGCCGGAGGTGGCGGCCACCCCCTGGGCGGCGAACAGCCGGACCGCGTGCCGGGAGATGTCGAGGCGCTGCCGCTGCCGCTGCCGGTCGCTCACCGGGGGCCGTCCCCGGCGGGGCGGCATCGGGCCACTGTCCACCGTCGCGTCCTCCATCGGGCGATCCAACCACGCCGGGACCGCGCGGCTACTGGCCGAAAACATTATTGGCAGTCACTGACAGTAAAATGTTACGGTCGAAGTGCCGGAAGATCGCGTTCCGAGGTCCAGGAGGAGGACCATGAACGGTGCCGCCGAGCGTTCACGACTGCCCTTCGCACGGCCGAACGTGCTCGATCTCGCGCCTCTGTACGAGGTGCTGCGCCGACAGGCGCCGATCACGCCGGTCACCACACCGGCCGGGGACCCGGCCTGGCTGGTCACCCGGTTCGACGAGGTGCGCGAGCTCCTCGCCGACAAGCGGCTCGGCCGCTCCCACCCCGAGCCGGAGCGGGCGTCCCGCATCACGACCGCCGCGGTGCAGGAGGGCCCCTCGGGCAACTACGCCACGGAGGAGGCCGACCACACCCGGATGCGCCGGCTGCTCACCCCGGCCTTCTCCGCCAGGCGCATGGTGATGCTCTCCGGCCATGTGCGGCAGCTGGTGGACGGCTGTATCGACCGGCTGGCCGCCGAGCGGGCCGCCGCCCCCGACGGGGTGGTCGACCTGCACGCCGGGCTGGCCTTCCCGGTGCCGGTCGCCGTCATCTGCCGGCTGCTCGGCGCGCCCGAGAGCGACCGCGAGTACTTCGCCGCGCTGTCGGGGCGCATGGCCGACTACGCCATCGGCGAGGAGGCAGAGCGGGCGCGGGACGAGTTCAACGACTACATGACCGCTCTCGCCGAGGCGAAGCGCGCCAGGCCGGGCGAGGACGTCATCTCCGACCTCGTCCGCGCGCAGAGCGCCGACGCGGACTTCGACTACGACGAGATGATCAGGCTCTGCGTGGGGCTGCTGTTCGCCGGGCACGAGACCACCGTCAACCGCATCGGGCTGGGCACGCTCTTCCTGCTCACCCGCCCCGACCAGTGGCAGGCGCTGACCGCCGACCCGGCCGGCCGGGTCAACGCCACCGTCGAGGAGATCATGCGCCTGGGCGCACCCGGCGACCTCGGTCTGCTGCGCTACGCCCACACCGATGTCGAGGTCGCCGGGGTCACCATCCGGAGCGGCGACGCCGTGATCCTCTCCGTCAACTCGGCCAACCGCGACGCGGCCGTCTACACCGACGCCGAGACGTTCGACCCGGACCGTCCGGAACGCAACCATCTGGGTTTCGGCCACGGCTCGCACTTCTGCATCGGGGCGAGCCTGGCCCGTACGGAGCTGCGCATCGTGTTCGCCGCCCTGGCCGAGCGTCTGCCCGGGCTGCGGCTCGCCAAGGACGTCGACGAGCTCCGGGTGCGCACCACCCTCACCGGCGGGGTCAGCGAGCTCCCCGTGACCTGGTGAGGGCGGCGCGTCCGTCGGGTCATTCCTCGTCGCGCAGCCGGGCCGCCAGGGAGGTCAGCGACTCGGTCTCCTCGGTGTGGCCCAGGGCGGTGAGGCGGGCGACCGCCCCGTCGAGGCGGGCCAGGGCGGGGTCGGGGCGTTCCAGGTAGAGGCCCTCCACGACAGCCGCGAGCCGGACGCACTCGGCCCACTCGCCGACCTGGTCCTCGGTGCCCGCCGCGGGTTCGGCTCCGGGTTCGGCCTCGGGTTCGCCGAGCAGGGTGAGCGCCTTGTCCAGAGCGGTCAGGGAGGTCTCGTACTCACTGGCGTAGGCGTTGACCCGCCCGTGTTCGTAGGCGAGGGCGCTGTCCAGGTCGCGGCCGCGGGCCTCGTACCCCGCGGTGCGGGCCTCGTCGGCGATCCGGCCCGCGTCGGCGAGCAGGGCGAGGGCGTCGGCGAGGCCCTCGGCACCCTGCTGCTGGGCCTGGAGCCGGGCGAGTTCGCGCAGGCAGCTGCTGAGCTGCTCGTAGCGCGGGGCCCGGGCGTGTGCGGCGAGGGCCTGGTCCGCGGCCTCCCGGGCACGGCCGAACTCACCGGACTCGGCGAGGAGTACGGCGGTCTCCGCGGCGATCATGGCATGGCTCGCCGGGTCGTCGTCCCAGCCTGCGGACTCGGCCGCGAGGGCGGCGTACTCCGCCGTGGCGGCCTTGACGTCCTCCCCCGCGCGCAGGGCGCGGGCGCGGCACAGGCGCAGCTGGGCGACGAGCCGGTCGTCCACCTCTCCGGCCGCGACCTCCGGTTCGGCCAGGACGGAGTCGAGCAGCGCGATGCAGTCCTCGACGCGGCCCAGGTCGAGGCTGAGCTGCGCCGCGTTGCTGTAGGTGCAGAACGCGTCGAACCGGCTGCCGTGGCGCAGTTCCAGTTCCGCGGAGCGGGTCAGGTGCCGCAGTGCCTCGTCGGGGCGGTCCAGGCGCATGCAGGCCCTGGCCAGATCGGCGTGCAGGCCGGCCGTGTCGACCGCGTCGGCGGGCCATTCGGCGGCCAGGCGGACCGCCTCGGCGAGGTCCGCGTGCGCGGCCTGGGCGTCCTTGAGTCCGAGCCGGATCCGGCCGCGCAGTCCGAGCGTGCGGGGCAGGTGCCAGGCCGGCCCGTGCGCCTTCAGCCGGTCGAGGAGGGCGTCGGTCTCCGTGACCGCGGCGGGCAGATCGCCGACGACGGCGTACGTGCTGGCCCGCAGCAGGCGGCCGGTGGAGACCTGTCCGGCGATGTCGTGCCGGCTTGCGAAGTCGAGCAGCAGGTCGAGCTCGGCGAAGACCGGCGCGATGTCCTCCTCGCTCCTCGACGTCTGCAGGCGCAGGCCGAGCGCGGACGTGCGCAGCCGCAGCAGCCGGGCCTCCTGGAACGGGGCCAGGCCGGGCGTCTCCTCGTGCAGGCGGACGAGGGCCGCGTGGGCTGCGGTCAGCGCGGCGGCCTTCGCCTCGGCCTCGTCGGTCCCGTCGGCCTCGTCGGTCCCGTCGGTGTCCTGGGAGGCGATCCGGGCGGTGATCTGGGCGGTGGCGAGCAGGGCGCAGCCGCGGGCGAGCGCCGCGTGACCCGGCGCTCCGGCCTCGTCGTACCGGCTCGCGGCCTCCTCGTACCGGGCCGCGGACGTGTCGAACTCGTCCTTCTGGCCGGCCCGGCTCGCCTCGTCGTCCAGCAGGTCCGCGCGCAGCCGGGCCGGCGGTCCCACGGCCGGGTCGTCGGGGTGGGCGTAGTCGGGGGCGGCGACGAGCGTGCGCAGCCGTGCCCAGCAGGCCGTCGCGTCCGGGTGTCCCTGCTCTTCCAACTCCCGCGCCCGGGTGATGAGTTCGGGCAGCGACTCGGGCACGGCGGCGGGGGCGGGCGCGGGGGCGGCGGCAGGTACGGCGGCCGGGGCCATGTCGTCGAGGCCGCGGGTGCGCAGGGTCAGTTCCAGCGCGTCCAGGAGAGGGGCCCGGTCGAGGCGGGTCCTGCGCCGGTCGGTGTGGGCCGTGGTGCCGTTGCGGGCGTCGAAGCGGGCGGCGAGGTCGTCGGCGCGGCCGCGGACCTCGGCGCGCAGGCCGGTCACCGTCCAGGTGCGGCCCGGGTATCCGGCGGCGGGCAGGTCGCCGTGGCCGAGGGCCTCGACGCGCTGCAGGAGGACCTCCACGCCGGTGAGGAAGCCGAGCAGGTCCAGCGGCGAGTCGACCTCGTCGAACAGGTTCCGGTTCTCGGCGAGGAGTTCCAGGCCGCGTGCCTCGTTGCCGGTGAGCGCGCAGAACTCCAGGTGCCGGCCGACCTCGCCGGACATCGAGGGGTTGCGGCGGCAGGCGCGGTAGCCGGCCAGGTGCAGTTCGCGGGCCCGGTCGGCGGCGCCGGTGCGCAGCAGGGGAAGCAGCGCGTAGGAGACGGAGCGGGCGGGCTCCTCCTGGCAGGACTCCTGCCCGGCGAGGACGGGCTCCCAGGTGCGCAGGGCCCGTTCGTCGTCGTCCGCGGCAAGGTGGTGAAGGGCGCGCCCGCAGGTCTCGCAGGCCTCGCAGTCGCTGAGCCTGGTACGGGTCCGTCCGGCCCACAGTTCGTAGGCCAGGTCGGTGTCCTCGCCGACGTGGTCGGCGAGCTGGTACGCCTGTCCGTAGTAGGGCTGGAGTCCGAGGCCGGCCTTCTCGTACCGGTCGCGCATCTCGGTCAGCCACTGGCGCAGGCTGGCCAGGGGGATCTCGGGCAGGGCGACCAGGGCGTGGGCGACCCACTTGAACCGCCAGAACAGCGTGTGCCGCAGACGCTCGTCGAAGACGTCGGGCTGCTCGTCGAAGAGGTTGAGCAGGCGGGCGAAGACGACGGGTGACTTCCGGGGTTCGGAGCCGTAGTTGTACGCCTTCTGGAGTGCGAGGAGCGCGTGGACGAGCGGCCGGGGCTCCGCGAACTGCTCGGCGGCGTCGACGAGTTCCTCGGCGGTGACGGTGCGGGTGCGGCCGTAGGGGCGCCGGTCGTTCTCCCGGAGCGCCTCGTACAGCTCGTCCGTGCTCTGGGGATGGGGTGCGGTCGGCATCGTCAGCTGTCCTTGCGGAGGGCGTGGGCGAGGAGGTCGAGGAAGGAACGGTTGATGAGGCTCGACTCGGCGGGCCTCAGAGGGCGGCGGGACAGCATCGCGGCCTGTCCGTAGAGGGCTTCGGCGCTGGTGCGGGCCAGTTCGGGTTCGTCGATGGTGACGGCGGTGCGGACCAGCGGGTTGAGCTGGTTGAGGATCAGCTGGGCCCGCGGGGCCTCCTGGCGCAGATGGCCGAGGATGTCGCCCCACACGCCGCCCTGCTGCTCGCGGGCGAGCTGGGAGCGGGTGCGCTCGTGCCGGGCCTCGCGGCTGTCGAGGAGGAGGGCCGGGGCGGAGGCGGGCTGGAAGGTGCGCAGCGCGACGTCGCAGTCGAAGACGGCGAGGGCGTCGCGGGCCAGGGCGAGGTAGGCCCCGGCGGCGAGCTCCGTCTCCCGGTCGACGGGGTCGAGGTGGGCGGTGAGGGTGCCCGGGTCGAGGTCGGCGACGCTGACCTCGGGCCTGATCTCCGGCAGCCGGTGGACGAGTTCACGGTCGTAGGTGTAGCCGCCGTTGACGACGCCGAGTCCGGCGGCCGCGGCGATCGCCGCCACCTGCCGGAACTCCTCCACGCTGGAGGTGACGAGGACGGTGCGGTGGGTGCGGGCGAACTCGTCCAGGGTGGCGTGTCCGTCGGTGGTCTCGAACGGCAGCCACGGCAGCAGCATCCGCAGGATCTCGTCGTCGTGCACGGCCAGGGACTTCACGGCCAGGTGGTGGGTCTGGAGGAAGCGGCCGAGGAGGTCCGGGTCGCTGGCGGCGGTCCGGGAGATCCACGCGCGCAGCCGTTCGGCGAGGGCGTCCCGGACGGCGGCGAGGGTGTCGTCCTCGTACAGGGACTCGCGGGAGGCGGTCGGGCGCAGGCTCTCGGCGTCGAGGACGCAGCGGACGAAGAACGCCCACTCGGGCAGGATCTCCTCGGCCTGCTCGGACAGCAGCATGCCCTTGACGTGCACGCGATGGCCGTGCCGGCGCCCGGCCGGCACCGCCTCGGGCAGCACGCACGCGATGCCCTTCAGGCCCACGGCCGGCAGGTCCAGGTCGATGGTGTCCAGCGGCGTGAACCCGAAGACCTCCTCGCCGTACGCGGCCAGCGCCCGGGAGCGCGCCCCCGGTGTGGGGTACGTGCGCGCCCAGGGCGCGGGCTCGGGGTTGACGGCCGTGCCGGGGCCGCCGGTGCCGCCGTCGAAGGTCACGGGGTGGCGCAGCAGGGAGCCGAAGTGCCGGGCCAGCGCCTGTACTTCGACCGGCCGGGTCCATTCGCCCGCGTCGGCGCGGGGCGTCAGGGTGACAGTGGTGCCGAGCTGCGGCCGGGCGGCGGCGGGCAGGGTGCGGACGGTGTAGCTGCCGTCGCCGCGGCCCTGCCACTCCACGGCGGGGGCGTCGGGGGTGCGGGCGGAGCGGCTGACGACGTGGATCTCGTCGGCGACCAGGAAACAGGAGAGCAGCCCGATGCCGAACTGGCCGATGAAGTCCGCGCGTTGCTCGGCCACCTGCTCGGCCCGCTTGCTGCTGCGGCCGATGGTGGCAAGGAAGGTGTGCACATCGGCCTCGGTGAGACCGACGCCGTCGTCCTCCACCCGGACCACCGAACCGTCGGCGTACAGGCGGATGCCGAACGCGTCGGCGGGGGCGTCCGGTTCCAGGGCGTGCCGGGCGGTCAGCGCGTCCACCGCGTTCTGCAGGAGTTCGCGCAGGTAGACGCGGGGGCTGGAGTAGAGGTGGTGGGAGAGGAGGTCGACGAGGCCGCGCAGGTCCACCTGGAAGGTGCGGTCGGCGCCGGCCGGGCTCGAAGGGGTGGTGGGCAGAGTCATCGGGCAGTCCGGGGTGAGGTGAGCGACGGGCGGCGGGCGGGGTGGCGGGGTCAGGCGTTGCGACGGGCAGCGGCGTACTTCTTCTCCGGCTGCGCCATGTACCTCCACGGCCATGGCGTGTAGGCGCCGCCCAGCTCGCGGAAGACACGCGGCAGCACGAGCCTCCCGTTGGCCAGGGACAGAGCCATGGCGAACATGTTGAAGTCGACCTGCCAGCCCGGGCGACGCACGTAGGCGGGGTGGAGGATGCTGCGCTCGGCCGTCTCCAGCAACTCGTCCTGGATCGCGGGGGTGATGAGGCAGTTCTTGCGGTCGGACTCGACCCAGTCCTCGATGTGCGCGATGGCGATCACACAGCCGAGGCGATCTCCGTCGGGCGCGCCGGCGAACGCCTCACGGGCGAACGCCAGGGCCTCCCCGGGCTCGCCTCCCCAGCGGGGCTGCAACTGCGAGACCCACTCGACGTGGGTCTCCAGGTCCAGGGGGTCGCGGCGGAGGGCGGCGTGGAGCCGGGTCTCGTTGACGGCGGAGCCCAGCGACATGCCGCGGCCGGAGGTGAGGAGGCGGCGCCACGGCGTGACCCAGTCCGGTCGCAACTCGGCGGCCTCAAGCAGTTGTTCCTCCGCGATGAGGAGCCGCTCGCGGAAGACCCGCCACTGCTCGGGCCTGACGTCCACGGCAGACGCGCGGGTGCGTGCCTCCCAGCCCCAGCTGATGTGGCGCGCCCCGGATATCAGCAGGGCCGTCGCCCGGTGCTCCTTGTCCTCCTCGGCGGCCCGGCCGATCCAGTCCTGCACACCGTCCAGGTCGGCGAGCTCACCGAGGACCCGGTCGTCCCGGCCGAGCTCGAAGGGGGCCAGCGCCGCTCTGACCGCCGTCCAGTCACCCGCCTCGGCCGCCTCCACCAGCGCCAGCACCCGCGCGTCTCCCAGCGCGCGCAGCGTGTACATCCCGTTCGTCTGCCAGCGCGGGGCGGGAAGGGCATGCGGATCCGCCGCCGGTCTCTCCCCGCTTCTGCCGAACAGCTTGCCGAACATGCCGCGCCCTCCCCAGGTTCCGCGTGATCATTCCGGTGCAGCATAAGCGGCCCCACCGACAACGCTTCCACAGGATTTTCACGGGGGATTCGGCGAGGCCGGTCCTGGCCGCCGCACCGCGGAGGTGTGTCCTGGCGCCGACGGCGTCGTCACTCCCCCAGCAGCAGCCGCTCCAGCGCCGCCCGTGCCCGTGCGTCGGACCGTGCGCGGGCCGTGACCGCGACCGCGAGCTCCCGGATCCACTCGTCGAGCGCGACTGGGCGCCGCGAGAGCACCACGCCCCGGACCTCCTTGCGTACCTCGCCCTTGGGGCGACCGCCCGCCAGGTCCAGCGCCAGACGCTGTTCTTCGAGGAAGACCTCGATCCGCTCGACGCGGCCCTCGCGCCCGGCGAGCCGGTCGGCCATGCTCCGCTTGCGCTCGACGGCGACGGAACCCGGCGGCAGCGTCTCCGCGAGTGTCCCCGTGAGCACCTGGGCGTAGACCTCCAGGTCGGCGGCGTCCCTGCGCAGCGCGGCCGTCAGCAGTTCCAGGGAGTCCGGCTCCCCGACCGGCTCGGACGGTACCGGGTCGTGTGGCGAGGTCATCGTGGCGCCTCTCGTGATGTGTGGTTGCTCCAAGTCTGCTGAGGAGGCAGCTCAGCCGTCCAGGCCGAGCACCATCGTCGGGCGCTCGATGACATGGTCCTCGCGCAGCGGCCGCACGGCCGTGCCGATCGCGAAGAACTCGGTGGTGTGACCGCCCCAGCGGTGGTTGTGGGAGTTGAGCTGCACACCGACGACGCCCTCCGCGTGCAGTTCCTCCGCCTCGTGCTGCATCCGCGCCATCGCCAGCTCCCGTGCGTCGTACAGCGCCTGCGTGAACTGCTCGATCTCCACGTTCCTGCCGATGTTGGAGAACATCTGGCCCATCCGCTGGTGCGCGATGTGGTAGACGCAGGTGCCCATCACCATGCCCAGCGGGGCGTAACCGGCGCGGATGAGCGTCCAGAAGTCCTGGCCGTTGAGGTCGGAGGTGAACGGCTGCCCCTTGAGGTTGCGCCAGCTGCCGCCGTTGCCGCCCGGCGCCGGCTCGTCGGCCTTGACGGCGGTCCCGACCGCGATGAACTCCGCGATGTCGGTGCCGAACTCACGGGCCTCGACGCTCAGCCGTACGCCGACGATGCCGTCCGCGCCCAGCTGGGCCGCCTCCGCCTCCATGCGGGTCATCGCCAGCTCGCGGGCGTGGTACATCGCCTGGCTGAGCGTCGTCAGCTCCTGGTTCTTGCCCCAGCGGCCGAGCTGGATGCCCACGTGGTAGATCGAGCTGCCCAGGACCAGGCCGATGGGCCGGAATCCTGCCTCGCGCACCAGCAGGAACTCGTTGACCGACAGGTCGCTGGTGAAGATCGAACCCGGCTTGCCCGGCTGGAGTTCGGCCAGCCGTCGCATCGCGTCGGCCGGCACCCCCTCGGCGGACCTGCCGTCGGAAGTGCCATCGGCGGGGTTGAAGACGGTCATGGACGGGTCCCCCTCATCGGATATGGGTAGCGGTACGGCGCATGGCCCGCCGGCGTCGTTCCGGGTCGAGCGGCATCATGGTGAGCGTGCGGGGCCGCTCCTCGCGGACGGCGAAGCGGGCGACGGTGGTGCCGAGCAGCGTCGCCTCGGCCACATGGTCCTCACGGTCGTTGTTGCCGCTGTTCGTGCAGGGTTCGCCCCAGATGCGCAGGTCGCCCGCGGAAAGGATCACGCCGTCGCCGCCCCGCCGCCCGGCCTGCGCCCGCAGCTGCGCACGGGCGTCGGCGCGCACCTCCCGGACCAGCTCACTCCAGCCGCTGACCTCGGTGTTGTTCCACGAACGCCGCTGTGCGCGGGTGCCGTAGTCGTCGTGGCGTACGCCGATGGACAGCCCGTACAGCAACTCGACGGGGACCCATCCGGCGGTCACCAGCTTCGCGAAGCCCTGGCCGTCGAGGTGACAGGTGAACGGCTGCGGCGCCCGTACCGTGCCGGCCGCGCGCACCGCGGTCCCGATCACCTTGAACTCCAGGCAGTTGGGCTGTGCCGGGAAAGGCGCCACCGTCAGCTGTGCCGCGACGACGCCGTCGCCGCCGAGGCCCGAGCACTCCGCGGTCATCCGCTCCAGGGCCGAGCGACGCGCCCGGTCGAGGACCTGGACGAGGCCGGCGGACGGGGCGCCCCTGCCGGAGAGCGCGACGCGCGCGGAGCCGGTGCCCCACCAGTCCGCGTAGAGACAGTTGTGATAGCCCCAGTACCGGCCGCTGCGGCCCACGTGGTAGACGGCCGAGCCCATGACCTGGCCCACCGGCTCGAACCCCACGGCGCGCAGGGCGGCGAACTCACCGGTGGACAGCGCCGAGGACCACGTCCCGCTGCCCCGCACCTCCGCGATGCGCGCGGCCGCCGCCGGGGGCAGCCCGGCTCCCGCCCATTCCCCGCTCATGGACACCACTCCCCGCTTCGCGCCCGGCCCAAGGGTACGGCTGCCCGAGTCTATGCCCGGCTGTCCGGGGCCGGTCGCGGGGGGGGCGGGGACGGCCGGGTGTCAGGCGCCGAAGACCTGGAACTCCGAGACCTGTCCGGCCGGCCAGCCGTTGTTCGCGGTGATGGTGAGCCGTACGTAGCGGGTGGTGGCGGTCGAGGGGAGGGTGAGGGTCGCGGTGTTGCCGGTCGCCGGGTCGAAGGTGTAGCCCGCGGAGCCGAGCAGCTGGGTGAAGGTGCCGCCGTCGGTGCTGCCCTGGACGGAGATGGTCTGGGTACGGGTGGCCCAGGCGGTCGCCGGGGGGAGGTCGAGGACGATCCGCTTGACGCCTGTGGCGGCGCCCAGATCGACCTGGATCCACTGCGGGAATGCGTTGTTGGCGGACTCCCAGTAGGTGCTGGTGTCGCCGTCGGTCGCGTTTCCCGAGGCGTAGGTCTGGGTGTGGCTGCTCTCCGAGGTGGGTCGGTGCAGGGCGAGGTTGCCGGTGCCGCCGGTGGGGACGAGCGGCTGGGTGGGGCGGGTGGCGGTCAGCGCGATCTGGCCCTTGAGCATGCGGCCGCCGTCGCCGGTCAGGCGCAGGTAGTAGTCGGCGGAGCAGGCGGTGCCGTCCTCGTCGAGGGCGAGGAACCCGGAGTCGGTGGGCACCCACGCCTGCGACTCGGCGGTCTTGGCGATCTGGTTGCCCTCGTTGTACTCGTCGAACATCGAGATGTAGATGCCCTGCACCCCGGCCCGCACCATGTTGTAGAACTGCCGCCACATGAAGTCGCCGTGCGCCCGCTGCCGGCCGGAGACGTCGCCGGGCAGCACGCAGGGCTGGTAGTCGATGCCGTTGGCGTTGCAGTCGGCCTGGTCGCCGACCGTGTAGGTGGTGTAGGCGTTGTCCGCCTCGGTGACGTTCCCGATGGCGCCGACCATCCACGGCGAGATCATGTTGAAGGCGTGGTAGACGCCCAGGAAGCCGGGCTGCGAGCCCCCGGTCCCCGTCCGCCATTCGCGCGGGACACCTCCGATGACGTAACACCCCTGGCCCTTGAACCAGTTGACGACATCGAGGCAGGCGTCGGCGGTGAAGGGGTGGTTGGGGTCGTTGAATCCGAAGCCCCAGATGCAGACGACCGGCTTGCCGTTCTGCCTCGCGTACGCCGAACTCGTCGTGTGCGCGGACATCTTGGTCGTCCAGTCCGTCTTGATCTCGGACTGCATGTTCGTCCAGTTGGAGACGTCGTACATGATGTAGAACTTCCGCCCGTACGCCTCGGCTGCGCTGCGCACCTTGGTCGCCATGGCGTCGCGGGTGGGGCCCTCGCCGCCGGTGGGGTTGAAGCGCTGGAGGGCGGCGGTGTCGATGGCGTTCTGCTGCATCCACAGGAAGTGGGTGTTCACGGTCTGCTGGTCGTACGAGGAGAACAGCTTGGCGGGCTGGCCGTTGCCGAGGTTGGCGTACGACGTCTGGTACGTGCTGGTGTAGTCGCGCATGTCGGGCCAGCACTTGATGTTGGTGTTGGTCGGGGACGGCGACCGGCCCCAGTCCTGGCTCCAGTGCCACCAGCCGTTGATGGGCGCACCGTCGCCGGCGCAGGCGAACCAGCCCTGGTAACCGACGCTGATCCTGCCGACCACGTCGCCCGGCGAACTGGCAGCCGACGCGGCCGGGGCGAGTACGGTCTCGGTGGCGCCCGCGGTTCCCACCGCGGCGGCCGCGATCGCGGCCCTCAAGAAGACTCTGCGTGTGACACCCATCGGGACTCCTCTGGTCGAGTGGCCTTCGGCGGCCGGTGCCGCCGGGGCGAGCGTGCTCGCGCCCGGCGGCACCATCAGGCGGATCGGATCAGGTGTTCCAGACCTGGAACTCGGAGATCTGACCGGCCGGCCAGCCGTTGTTCGCCGTGACGTTCACGCGGAAGTACCGCTGAGTGGTCGCGGTGAACGTGATGGTGACCGTGTTGTTGGTGGTGGGATCGAAGGTGTACGTGGCCGACGGCTTGATCGTCGAGAAGTTGGAGCCGTCCGTGCTGCCCGACAGGGACAGCGTCTGGGTGCGGGCGCCCCAGGTCGCGGGGAGCTGGAGGACGACGCGGCTCGCGCTCTGCGCGGAACCGAGGTCGGCCTGGACCCATTGCGGGAAGGCGTTGTTGGCGCTCTCCCAGTAGGTGCCCTGGTTGCCGTCCGTGACGTTGGACGACGGGTAGACGTCGGTGTGGCTGGACTCGGTGGTGGCCGCGCCCGCCGCCAGGTTCCTGCTCACCGTGCCGGCTCCGGTGCCGGTCAGCGCGACCGTGGTCGTGCCGTTCGACGCGTTGCTGGCGATACTGAGATCACCGGCGCGGGTGCCGGACGCGGTGGGCGTGAACGTGACGGCCACCGTGCAGGAGGCGTTCGCCGCGATCGACGTCCCGCAGTTGTTGGTCTGGGAGAAGTCGCCCGTGACGGTGATACCGGAGACGGTCGCGGCGGCGGTTCCGGTGTTGGTCACCGTGACCGTCTGCGCGCTGCTGGCGGTGTTGAGCGCCTGGGTGGGATACGACAGCGAGGTCGGGTTGGCCGACAGGGTCGCCGGCGAGGAGCCGCCGGTGCTGGGGAACACCTCGAAGTCGGACAACTGGGCGGCGTTCCACCCGGTGTTGGCGGTGATGTTCACCCGCACGTATCTCGCGGTGGCGGCGCTGAACGTGATGGTCGCCGTGTTGCCGTTGGAGTTCGGGTCGAAGGTGTACCCGGCCGATGCCTTGATCGTGGAGAAGCTGGAGCCGTCCGTGGACCCCTGCACCGACAGCGTCTGGGTGCGGGCCGACCACGCCGTCGCCGGCGGGAGCTTGAGCACGACCTTGCCGACGCTGTAGTTCTGGCCGAGGTCGACCTGGGCCCACTGCGGGAACGAACCGTTCGTGCCCTCCCAGTACGTCGAGGCGTCCGGGTCGGTGAGGTTCGAGGCGACGTACGGGCTGTTGCTCGAACTGGCCGTCGCCGGCCGCCCGGCGGCGATGTCGGTGGTGCTGTCGATGCCGCTGCCGGACAGGGCGACGACGGTGGGGCTGTTGTTGGCGTTGCTGGTGACGGTCAGGTTGCCGGAACGCGAGCCGCCCGTGGTGGGCTTGAACCCGACGGTGACCGTGCAGGAGGCACCGACCGCGAGGGTGGCGCAGTTGTTGGTCTGGCTGAAGTCACCGGTCGCCGTGACGCCCGAGACGGTCGCCGATGTGGTGCCCGAGTTCGTCACCTTCACCGTCTGCGTGTCGGCCGAGGAGCCGACCACCGTGGCGGCGAAGGCGAGGCTCGCCGGGTCGGTGGTCAGGACCGGGCCGGGCGCGGTGCCGGTACCGGAGAGGCTGACCGTGTTGGTGACCCCGCCGGCGTTGACGGTCAGGGCGCCGTTACGGCTGCCGGTGGCGGTCGGCGCGAACTTCACGCTGACGGTGCACGAGCCGTTCGCCGCGATCGACGAGCCGCAGGTGTTGGTCTGGGAGTAGTCGCCGCTGGTGGAGATCGAGGAGACGGACGCGGCGGTGCCGGTCGGGTTGGAGACCGTCACGGTCTGGGCGTCGCTCGTCGAACCGGTCGGGACCGAACCGAAGTTGAGCGCGCCGGGAGTGGCGGTCACGCCCTCGGACGGGTAGGGCGGGAAGACCGGGGCCGGCCACCCTCCGCAGTACGGCGTGCCGCTGATACCGGAGTTGCCGCCGCCGTCGGTGACGACGAAGTTGCCGCCCGAGCAGCTGTACACCGGGGAGGAGTAACCGACGCCGGTGGCGGTGACGTTGGTGAACTTGGCCGCGCCGCCGGTCTGTTCCTGGAGGGCGAAGGTTCCGGTGCCGGCGATGGTCACGTTGTTGAGGTTGACGCCGCTGATGGTGCCCTCGACCCACTGGATCGCTTCGTACGGGCTCTGCTGGATCAGCGCGTTGGTCACGTTGACCGGGCCGGTGATCGCGCCCTGGCTGCCGTCGAACCACAACGCGCCCACGCCGAACTGCCAGTTCGGGTCGAGGCTGCCGTCCCGGACCATGGTGTTGTCGGAGATGGTGGTGGTGCCGACCGGCGTCGAGGTGAAGCGCTGCCCCACGTGGATGCCGCCGCCCTGGGTGATGCCGGAGTCCACCACCCGGTTGCCGCTGACGGTGTTGTCGTGGCCGCCGTAGATCGCGATGCCGTTGGCGAGGATCTGCAGGGACACGGTGTTGTTGGAGATCGTGTCGTTGGCGTCGGCGCCGATGGCGGAGTCCGCCCAGGTGGCGATGCCGTCGTCGCCGGTGTTGCGGATGTCGCTGTTGGTGACCTTCGAGTTGGTGACGGCGCCGTGGAAGTTGATGCCGTCCGCGGTGGTGTCCCGGATGCGCATGCCGCTGAACGTCAGCCCGTCCATCGGGCCGTCCATCCAGGCGCCGACCTTCATGTGGTCGATCCACAGGTTGGCGACGGTCGAGTTGCTCAGCGCGCCGCCGATACCGTTGACCTGGGCGCTGTCGTTGCGCTCCTGCACATCGCCGAAGATCGCGAAGTTCTGCAGGTGCACGCCGGTACTGGCCGAGGGTGCGGAATTGCCGTAGAAGCCGGGGGCCGTGCCGGTGACGGTGGAGTACCACATGCCGGCGCCGGCGATCGTGACGTTGTTGACGCTGATGTGGCCGGGGATGTTGTACGTGCCCGGCGGGATCCACACGGTGCCGCCGGGGCCGGCCGCGCTGATCGCGGCGTTGAAGGCGCTGGTCGCGTCGGTCGCACCGGTGGAGTCGGCGCCCTTGCTGGTCACCGACACCGAACCCGAGGGCGCGGTCAGGGCGGCGCCGACCTGCTCGAAGTCGGCGAAGTCGATCGTGTACGAGGAGGCGGTGTCCCCCGAGTCGATCTGCAGCTTGAAGGTCGTGCCCGCCGGATAGGTGGTGGAGAAGAGGCGGTGGGCCTCGTCGTAGAAGTGGTGCGGGTTGCTGCCCGGGGTGTTGGTGAAGGGGTAGCTGCCGTAGTACCAGCTGTAGGCGTTGGTCAGGGTGAAGTCGGGCTGCTTGACGCCGTTGACGTACAGCGACAGCGCGGCGGTGTAGACCGAGCCGCCCGAGGTGTCGGGGATGCTGTAGCGGAAGTTGATCGAGTTGGTCGCCACCGGCGTGGTGAACGTGACGTATTCGCCGGTGCCCTGGAGGGTCGTCGCCTTGCGGTACGACGCCTCGTCGGCCAGCTGGCCCTGGGTGTAACTCGGGCCGATGTCCGTGCCGTTGGTGGCGGAGTTCTCCGCCTGCACCTCGACGTACGGCAGGCTCGCGCCGCTGCCGCCGGTGGCGGCGGCCGCCGCCCAGGCGGGCTGCACGGCCAGAACGACGATGCCGACGGCGGCCACCATCGCGGTACTGACCGCCCAGACGAGGGCTCGTCTCAGATCTCGGATGGAATGGATCACTTACCACTCCTTTCATCAGGACATGCCGGAAATGCCCTGCTGACACCGCCAGAGGGGGAGGGACGTGGCGCACGGGGAGACGGGAGGCAGGGGGAAGGCAGGGGGGTGCTGATGACGCGAGGGGGACCGTAATGTCATCGACAAGGTCGCGCAAGAACTAGACAGAACATTGCAACAATAAAAATGTAGCCCGCAAGATCTAATGCGGCACCTTGAGGCCCGGTCCAGCACCGGAACGTGCACATGACAGTGCCGCCGGACGGGGAGTCCGGCGGCACCGTGGGGAGGGCGGGGTCAGGTGGTCCAGATCTGGAACTCGGACACCTGGCCCGCGGGCCAGCCGTTGTTGGCGGTGATGGTGACCCGGTAGTAGCGCTGGGTGGTGGCGGGGAAGGTGAGTGTGACGGTGTTCCCGGTGCCCGGGTCGAAGGTGTAGGAGGCCGAGGACTTCAGGGTGGTGAAGGCGGTGCCGTCGGTGCTGCCGCCGAGGGTCAGGGTCTGGGTGCGGGCGCCCCAGGCGGCGGGCAGTTGCAGGACCACGCGGGAGGCGCTCCGGGCCGCGCCCAGGTCGACCTGGACCCACTGCGGAAACGCGTTGTTGGCGCTCTCCCAGTAGGTGCTCTGGTTGCCGTCCGTCACGTTGGACGACGGGTAGACGTCGGTGTGGCTGGACTCGCCGGTGGGCCTGCCGGCGGCGAGATTCGTCCCGTTGGTGTCGGTCGTCGCGGCGAAGACGAGGTAGTTGATGTTCCAGCCGCCGCTGTCCTGATCGAGTGTCAGGGTCTGCCGTCCGGCGGGCAGGGTCACCCGGGTGGTCACGGTGGCCCAGGTCTGCCAGTCGCCGGTGGCGGGCAGGTCGACGGCTCCGGTGAGATCGGTGCCGGCGGCGTCCGACAGGTGCAGCGCGCCGGTCACCGCGGACGGGGCCGCGACGCGCAGGCCGAGGGTGTAGGTGCCGGCCGTGGCGACGTCCACGGTGTACCGGAACCACTGTCCGCCGCCGGTCCAGCCCAGGTTGTAACCGCCGCCGGTGTCCGCGGTGTTGTCCAGGTCGACGCCGTCGGCGCGGTAGGCGTTGGCGTTGCCGTTGACGGAGGTGACGTTGTAGGCCACGCCCTGGCCGCCGGTGTCGTAGTCCTCCGCCTGGACCGTGCCGGGCACGGCGGCCGGGGTGCCGCCGTAGGGGCCCTCGGGAGCGGCCGGCGGCCAGTGGTTGTCACTCAGCGTCGCGACGAACCCGGTGGAGTTGTCGACGAAGGCGGAGGCGCCGGAGGGCAGCCCGCTGACCGTGTTGCCGGTGATGGTCGCGGAACCGGTGGGCGCGGGGTAGAACGGCGGCGAGATCGCGATGCCGTTGCGGCCGGGATCGCGCACTGTGTTGTCCTGCAGCAGGGTGTTGGTGGAGGTGGAGAAGCCGATCCCGTCGTAGAGGGAGTCGGTGACGGTGTTGCCGGTGACCGTGACCTTGTCGACGGTGCCGGTGTTCTGTCCGTCGCCGCCGTTGCCGATGTGCAGGGCGGGCTGGCCCTGGCTGTAGGCGTTGCCGCCGGAGCGGACCACGGTGTTGCCGGTCACGGTCGCGGACAGCAGGTCGCTGCCGTTGACGCCGAATCGCCCGGCGCCGAGACCGATGTAGCGGGCCGTGTCGCTGATGTGGTTGTCCCTGACCTGGTGGCCGCTGCCCCCGTAGATCCCGACGCCCTTGCCGCCCCACGGCGCGATCGAGGTGTTGTCACTGACGGTGACATCGGTCATCGGGTGGTAGTAGGTCTTGGAGCCGTCGCTGTTGGTGTTGTAGTTCACCGAGTTGATGGCGATCGCGTCGTCCCCGGTGCCGCGGACGAAGTTGTTCGTGACCGTCAGGTCGTTCCCGGTGTCCGCGCCCAGCGACACGTTGTTGACGTTGATCCCGTCGGCCCAGACGGACGTCAGCCGGCTGTTCTGCACCTTTCCCCCGGTGCCGGAGGCCCAGAAGCCCGACATGGTGTGCTGGGTCCAGATGCCGTCGGCCAGCCAGTCGGTGCCGGTGGTGTCCATCGCGCCGCCGTCCCCGCCGATGGTGCTGCGGCTGACGGCGTTGGCGTCGATGTGGAAGTTCCGTACGGTGCACGAGGTCAGGTCGAACAGGGCTGCCAGCGGTGTGCTGTTGGGGACCGGGACGTCACGGTAGACCGTGCTGTACCACAGGCCCGCGCCCGCGATGGTGATCCCCTGCGCGTTCAGCCCCTCGGTGCCCTTCACGTAGAAGGTGCCCTGGGGGATCCACAGGATCCTGCCCTGCGACTGGGCCTGGTCGATGCAGTTCTGGATGGCGGCCCGGCTGTCCACCGCCTGGCTGTCGGCCGCGCCGTTGGTCGGGGTGTCGTCCGCCACCGCGCCGCAGCTCGTGATCGAGATCGAGTTCGCCGGCTGGGTCAGCGGTGCCGGCGGGTTCTCCACGTCGACGGAGTCCACGTCGTAGAAGGACGCGCTGTTGCCGGAGTCCTTGCGCAGCGAGAACGTGGCGCCGGCCGGGATCGGGGAGCCGGTGACGAAGGTGTGCGACTCGTCCCAGAAGACCCTCGGGTCGCCGTCGGCCGGGTTCTGGTTGTCGCTCGTGTTGTAGTTGCCGTTGCCCTCGTAGACCCAGCTCTGCCGCGAGTTGAGGTTCAGCGCCTGCCGGAACACCCCGTCGACGTACAGGTCCAGCGTCCCCGTGACACCGCCGCCGGACGCCGAATCCGGGATGCTGGCGCGGACGTTGAGGAAGGAGATCGGCTGCCCGGTGGTGTTCGTCCACTGCACCGACTGGCCCGTGCCGTCCAGATGGACGTAGGAGTGGCCCGAAGCCTCCAGCGCGGCGCTGGAGTACTGCGTCGTCGGCGCCGAGGTCAGCGACCGTACGGCCGCTCCCCCGCCGGGCGTTCCCGCCTCGGCCTCGTAGACCGAGAACGGCGTCGCCGCGCCCGCCGCCTGCGCCCGAGGGTGAGCGGCGGCCGTCGGCCCGGTCCGGAGCGTCTTGGACGGCGGCGCCTGCTGCACGGCGGCGGCCGGTAAGACGGCCACGCACATCGCACCGACCGCGGCGACGGCGGCCATCGCCAGTCGCCGGGGTCTGGGGATCGTCGGCATGTGGTCCTCCTTCGAGGAGTACGGGAGATCCGGCGCCCCGACCGTACAGAGCCCGCATACAGCCCGCTAGATTCCAACGAAGGAAAGAATTAATCGCGCAGGGTTCTGCAAGTTTCTTGCCGAACTCCGCAAATCTACGATTCGACGCCCTTCAGTGCGATCAGCGTTGACCGGCGGGCCTGCTGAGAAGCTCGGCACGGCTGCCCCGGCAGGAGTAGACGATCTCCACTGAACCGCCGGGGAGGGCACGCTCTCGCCGGAAGGTCAGACCGGTGTCCGGACCGAGCATGGGGGTCAGCCGCATCCCGTCGCCGAACAGCATCGGCAGTACGACCAGTTCGAGGGTGTCGAGTGCGCCGAGGGCGTGGAACGTCCCGATCGTCCGCGGGCCCCCGATGAGATGGACGTCGCCGCCCCGGTTGGCGGAGCGGAGCCTGTCCAGCAGCCGCACCGGGTCACTGTCGGTCGTGACGTGCTCGGGGGTGCCGTCCGGACGGTGCGAGCCGAGGACGAACACGTCGAGGTCGGGCCATGGCCAGCGGTTGTTGGTCAGCGCGGGCTCGAAGGTGGTGCGGCCCATCAGCGCCGCCTCGCAGCCTTCGAGGAACTCCCGGATTCCGTGGCTCTCGCCGGAGACGAACGCGGGGTCGGCAGTCAGGGCGGGCCAGCCGTTCGGTGTGGTCACGTAGCCATCGGCACTCATGCTCATACGGGCGCGGATCTGCATGGTCTCTCCTGGGGACGTCCGGTGCGGCCGGCGATCCACTGCTGGCCGGCCGTGCTTCTACCCGAGCGTCGAACGGGAGCCCCACCGATCGACACGTCCCTCACTCCCACCTCCCTCGCTCCACCTCCCTCACTCCCGCCTCGGACGAGCACGCTGTCGCGGTGCTGTCCCGGCCGGGTGAAGCGGGGCAGCGCCGCGAAAGCGGTCGGCAAGCAGCCGTCCCGACAGTGACCGCCGTAGGGATTTCCAGGTCTGCCGCAAGAAGTAGAGGAACGACATGGTGCACAGGACCGACCTTCCGCCAGCCGCCGCTGACGTGGTCGACAGCATGGAAGGAATGAGCGGGGGCGTCTTTCCCGGACACCGTCGCTCCAGTGCGCGGGGGGTGTGCTTCGAGGGGGCCTTCGTCCCCACGGGGGAGGCGGCCGCGTACACCGAGGCCGTGCATCTCCGGCACGATCCGGTCCCCGTCACGGTGCGGTTCTCGAACTCCGAGGGGAATCCGCAGGTCCCCGACGGCGCCCCGGTCACGCGGGGCATGGCGGTGCGGTTCCGTCCGGCGAGCGGCGGCGACACGGATCTGCTCGCGATCACTGTCCCGCTCTTCGTCGCCTCGACACCGCAGGAGTTCCTGCAGCTGACCGGAGCGCTGCGACCGGATCCTTCGACGCACGCTCCGGACCCGGCCAGGGTGCAGGCGTTCATCGCGGACCATCCGCATCTCGCCGGGCCGATCACCCAGCGTCCTCCCATACCGGTGAGCTACGGAACGACCGCGTACTGGGCCGTTCACGCCTTCGTCTGGGTCAGCGCGACGGGCCGCAGGCAGCCGGTGCGGTACCGCTGGGAGCCGGTCGCGGGCCGGGCGGCCCTGACCGAGGACGAGGCGGCGACCCGTGCGCACGACTATCTGACGGAGGAGTTCCACCAGCGGCTGCGGCAGGGGCCGGTGGCGTTCACGCTGTGGGTTCAGCTGGGCGAGGAGGGAGATCCCACCCACGATCCCACCGTCGCCTGGCCCGCGGAGCGCCGGGAGATCAACGCCGGTCGCCTGGAGCTGACTTCACCGGTCGCCGACCAGGACAGGTGGGCCACGGCGGAGGCGTTCAGCCCCGCCCGGACCACGGCCGGCATCGAACTCTCCGACGACCCGGTACTCGCCTTCCGCGCCCGGGCGTACGCCGAGTCCGTCCGCAGGCGCGGCGACGAGAACGACCGGCTGCTAGGAGAAGGCGGCCAGCACCGAGGGTGAGCGGGCCAGCCGTTCATGGAGGACGTGGCCGCGCGGAGCCCGCCCGGGCAGCCCGGCCTCGGCCAGGAGGAGGCCGACCGCACCTCGGGTCGGCGGGTCCGCAAGGCCGTCGAGCAGTTCGTCGACCGCACGGAGTACCCGGTCCGAGGGCGCGCACGAGGCGAGGCCGATGCCCGCCACGGCTCTGCGGCTTCGCGGTGCCGTCCGCGAGGACCACACCTCGCGGAACAGCCGTTCGGCCTCGTCGAGGCGGCGCTGGCCGGCCAGCGCCAGCCCCCGCAGGTTCGCCACCGCGGCCCTGAGGTCGTACGAGACCAGATCGGCGGCGATCATCTCGACCTCGGCGAGCCGCCGGTCGGCCGATTCGACACGGCCTTCGCCGACGTCGAGGAAGGCGAGCCGCAGCACCCGGTAGGCCCGCCGGGAACGGGCGCCCCTCGATTCGAGGACATCGGCGGCCTCGCCCCACAGCTCTCCGGCGGCCTCCCGCCTGCCCGCGCTCTCCTCGGCGTCCCCGCAGGCCGTCAGGCAGACGGCCAGAGTGATGGGGTCGTCGATGTCCTTGGAGACCTCGATTCCGGTGAGCGCGTGCTCGCGTGCCCCGTCGGTGTCTCCGGTGTGCAGGCAGTACGTCGACCAGGCGTAGTGCAGAGCGACCCGGTCCCAGCCGAACTGCGTGCCGGCGACGCTCTCGTCCGCCGCGGCGAACTGCTCCTCCCAGCCCTCTTCCGCCGAGAGCCGGGCGTGCAGGGCCTCCCACACCGGGCCGACGACCGCCACGTCGGGATTCCGGGCCGTTCGCCAGGTGTCCGTGTGGCGCCGCTCGTAGCGGAGGGCTGTCCCATGGCGCCCGCACACATGGTTCAGCCAGGCCAGCCACACGAGCACATAGCAGAGCGCCCACTCCTCCTCCGCCGGCAACGGCCGGTCGGGACCCGCGCCCTGCCGTTCCGTGTCGTAGGCGTCGAGCGTGCGCGTCAGCCGGTCGATGCCCTCCTCCTCACGGCCGAGGATGTACCAGAAGTAGCCGAGGGTCGATTCAAGGACGAGCGCCTGCCCGGCCCGGCCGTTCCGGATCATCAGCTCGGAGGCGGCCCTGAGGTTGGCGGACTCCTCGGACACCCGGCGCGACCACAGCGCCTGCTCCGCGGACGGCATTCCTTTGTGGCCCTTCCTGACGAACCCCGAGGTCCACGCGACGAAGCGTTCCTCGGCCGCGGCCAGCCCGCCGTCGGCCGCGAGTCTCGCCAACGCGTACTCCCGTACCGTCTCCAGCATCCGGAACCGCGTGCCGCCGTCGCTCGTGCGCACGGTGAACAGAAGCGACTTGTCGACCAGTTGGCCCAAGAGGCGGAGGACCTCCGGGGGGCCCGTCTCCCCCGGTTCCGCGAGTCCGGTCCGCTCCGCGTCCTCCAGGGAACAGCCGTCGACGCGCAACGCGAGTTCGCCCAGGACCAGTTGCTCGGAGGTGCTGAGCAGCGCGTAGCTCCAGTCGAGCACCGCGCGCAGCGTCCGGTGCCTGGCGGGCGCGGTCCGCTCCCCCTTGACCAGCAGGGAGAACCGGTCGTCCAGCCTGCGGGCGATCTCGGGGACCGAGAGCACACGGGTGTGCGCGGCCGCGAGTTCGACGGCCAGGGGCAGGCCGTCGAGGCGGCGGCACAGGGCCAGTACGTCGTCGCTGCGCGCCGCCTCTTCCCGGTCGCACGACTGGTCGAGCATCGAGGCCCGCAGGGCGAAGAGCTCCGCGGCCTCCTCCGCGGTCATGGGATCCACCGGGAACAGGGCCTCGCCGGCCACGCCCAGCGGTTCTCTGCTCGTCGTGACGACGGTGAGCGAGGGGCACGCGTCGAGGAGGTCCCGTACGAGAGGGGCGACCT
This sequence comes from Streptomyces sp. NPDC054770, assembly GCF_053611985.1. Lineage (NCBI taxonomy): Bacteria > Bacillati > Actinomycetota > Actinomycetes > Kitasatosporales > Streptomycetaceae > Streptomyces > Streptomyces sp. NPDC054770. The sequence continues at coordinate 176,271 of NZ_JBSHBL010000008.1, read as the reverse complement.
CCTCGACGAGGTGCTCGCAGTTGTCGAACGCCAGGACCGCCTTGCGCTCCGCCAGACAGGAAACGGTGCGCCGGAGCGGGCCCAGGGGCTGCTGTTCCGCCGTCACCGCACTCTCGGACAGACCCAACGCCGCGACGAGAGCCGCCGGTACGCCGTCCTTCCCGACGGCCACCAGGTCGGTCCACCAGACGCCGTCCACGTCCTGGCCGAGGTCCGCGAGCGCCTCCAGCAGCAGCCGCGTCTTGCCCACACCGCCCGGGCCCACCGCGGTCAGCAGCCGCTCCCCGCCGATCCGCTGCCGCAGTGAGCGCAGCATGGTGCGACGTCCCACGAACGCGCCGACGGGTCGGACGAGGTTTCCGGCGCGGATGGGGTGCGTCGTAGGGCTCGTGGTACGTCGTTCTCCCGGCAGGGACGGGTCCTGGGAGCTGATGGCGGTGCGCAGTGCCGTGAGCTCGGGAGAGGGTGCCAGGCCGAGTTCCGCGTCCAGGATCTTCGCTCCGTCGTCGAAGACCTCCAGGGCGTCGGTTCGCCGACCCGATCGGTGGAGGGCGACCATCAACTGGCCGCGCAGCCTGTCCCGCAGGGGATGGGCGCCCAGCAGACCGGTCAGCTCCGGGACGAGTTGCCCCGCTCTGCCCAGCTCCAGACCCGCGGCTGCGGCATCCTCCGCGGCGGTGAGGCGCAGCTCCTCCAGGCGGGCGCGTTCCGCGTCGAAGAAGCCGCCCGCCAGGTCCTCGAAGGCTCTCCCCCGCCACAGTGCCAGCCCGCCGCGCAGCAGTTCCTCGGCCCTGCCGTGGTCCCGGCGGCGAAGCCGCTCCTGCCCGAGACGCACGGCTTCCTGGAACTCGGTCACGTCGAGCCGGTCCCGTTCCGAGAGAACGATCCGATAGCCGGTCCCGAGCGTCTCCACACAGGTCGCCGCGCCCCGGCGAGCGAACGAGGTACGAAGCCTCGCCACCTGTGTCTGGAGAGCGTTGACGGGATTCTTGGCGGTCCGCCCGCCCCACAGGTCGTCGATCAGGGTGCCGCGATCGACGAAGCGGCCGTCGGCCATGAGCAGTCGCGCGACCAGAGCGCGCCCCAGAGATCCCGCGAAACCGACCGGGGTCCCGTCGGAGTCCAGCACCGTCAGGGGGCCGAGGATCTTGAATTGCACGTTCGAATTTAGCACGAACGTCACAACCCAGACGCGCCGCGCACGGGTTTCCGGTCGGCCGGCCACGGCTTTTGTGCTCCGCCGTGCCTCCCGGCAGCCGTCTGACGAGCCCGTTCGGACGGCTAGACTCTGCCGGGTGGCGACGGCGGAAGGGTACGAGTTCGGGCTGCTGGGCCCGCTGAGTGGCCGCCACCACGGGCGTGAGCTGGATCTGGGCAGCCCGCTCCAGCGCGCGGTCCTGGTACGGCTCCTCCTCGGCGACGGCGGCCAGTGCGGCCTCGACCGGCTCGTCGAGGCGCTGTGGGAAGACCCGCCCGTCAACGCGGTGCGCTCCGTGCAGACGTACGTCTACCGCATCCGCCTCTCGTTGGGCGAGGAACGTTCCCGGCTGGAGACCACGCAGGGCGGATACCAGCTCGACATCCCGGAACCGGCCGTCGACGCCCTGCGTTTCGAGCGACTCGTCCGTGAGGGCGAGGAACTGCGGGCCGCGCGGCAGACCGGCCCGGCCCTGCGCGCGGTCGACGCCGCGCTGGCGCTGTGGTCGGGCGAGCCGCTGTCCGGCGTGCCCGGCCCCTACGCCAGGCGGCACCGCCGGCGCTTCGTCGATCTGCGGCTGGACGCCCGGGTGGTGCAGTTGGAGTGCGCCGACGAGCTGGGTGAGCACGCCCGCGTGGCGACGGAACTGATCTCGCTGATCGCCGACCATCCGCTGCGGGAGGACCTGTACGCGCTGCGCATGCGTGCGCTGTACCGCGCCGGGCGGCCGGCGGAGGCCCTGGCGGTGTACGCCGCGGCCCGCGAGACCATGGTGGCCGAGCTGGGCATGGATCCGGGGCCCGAGCTGCGTGAGTTGCAGACCCGCATCCTCAGCGGCGGCGAGCCCGGCCCCGCCGAGCCGCAGGCCGGTGCGGCGCCGTCGACCCGCGCCACGACGTCCGCCGGTGCTTCTGGCGACCCCGCGACGCGCTCGGGCGACCGGGGACGAGGCGTCGATGCGGGTGTCGACACGGGCGTCGACACGGGCGTCGACGTGAGCGCCGCCGGTGGAGCCGACCGGTCCGCGACGGCGCAGGTCGAGGGGCTCGTCCCGGCCGGCGTCCGCCCGCAGCAACTGCCGCCCGCGCCGGGCGACTTCGTTGGGCGGGAGCGGCTGCGGGAGCGGCTCCGGCTCGCCCTGCGGCCGAGCGGGGACGCGGTCGCGCTCACGGTGCTCAGCGGTATCGGCGGCGTGGGGAAGACAGCGCTGGCGTTGCGCGTCGCCCACGGCATCCGCGGCGACTATCCGGACGGGCAGCTCTATGTGGACCTGCGGGGCGACGGCGGCCGGCCCGCCGATCCCGCGGACGTACTGGTCGACTTCCTGCTCGCGCTCGGCATGCCCGCCGCCGGGATCCCCGCGACGCCCACCGCCCGCGCCGGGGCCTACCGCACCCTGACCGCCGACCGCCGCGTCCTGGTGCTCCTGGACAACGCGTCCGACACCGCCCAGGTGACTCCGCTGCTCCCCGGCACGCCCGGCAACGCCGCGCTGATCACGACCCGGCACCGGTCGCTCGTACCACCGGGTGCGACACGTTTCGAGGTGCCGGTGCCCGACCAGCAGGAGGCGGTGGCGATGCTGGGCCGGTTCACCGGCGACGCCGAGATCGCCGCCGCCCCGGAACTGGCGCTGGAACTGGTGCACGCGTGCGGGCAGTTGCCGTTGGCGCTGCGCATCATCGGTGCCCGGGCGGCGGCCCGTCCCGGACGCGGGCTCGGCGCGCAGTTGCTGCGCCTGCGCGCCGAGGAGCACCAGCTCGACGAGTTGCGGGCCGGAGGCATGTCGGTGGAGGCCACCTTCCAGGTCGGTTACCGGGCGCTCGCCCCCGACCGGGCCCGGGCGATGCGCCTGTGCGCGCTGCTCGACGCCGCCGACTTCCCGGTCGCGGTCGCCGCGGTGCTGCTCGACCAGCCCGAACCGGAGACCGAGGAGCAGCTGGAACATCTGGTGGAGGCCGGTCTGCTCGAACCGCACTCGGCCGACCGCTACCGCTTCCACGATCTGGTACGGGCGTTCGCCGCCCGGCGTGCCGACCGCGAGGACCCCGCCGCGGATCGCGAGGCGGCACTCGTACGGCTGACGATGTTCCTGCACGCCACCCTGCTGCAGGCCATGAGCGCGACCGAGCAGGCCGGCTCGCTCAGCATCCATCTGGTCCCCGTGCCGCTGACCGGACTCCGGTTCGCCGACGCCGAGCAGGCCCGCACCTGGCTGCTGGCCGAACACACCCTGCTGGTCTCGGTGTTCTCGCGGGTGCTGCGCGACGTCCCGGACGCTTCGCCGATCGTGGTCGCCGCGCTGTCGGTGATCGCGTCGAGCGGGCTCTTCGCCGGGCCCGCGCACCAGCGGGAACTGGAACGCATCACGGACCAGGCGGTCGCCGCGGCCGAGTTGGGTGACGACCCGGCGCTGAAGGCGCAGATCCGGCACATCCGGGCCTGGCTCGCCTTCATCCGCGGCGATCTGACCGCGGCGGAAACCGATCTGCGCGAGGTCGTCCGGCGGGAGCGCACCCTGGACGACCCGCTGACGTTCTTCATGTCCGCCCGGCTGCTGTCGGTGGTCCTGGCGGACCAGGGACGGAACGCGGAGGCCGTCGCGTTCTTCGCCGAGTCGGAGACCGTCGCCGGAGCGGAGGACGATCCGAACAGCCCGGCCTGCTTCCTCCAGGAGGTGGGCCGCCTGTTCACCGCACTGAGCTCGGACCGGGCCGAGGTCGACATCGCCGCGGCCCAGCACGTGTACGAGGTGAGCGACCGCCTGCGGCAGGAGGCGGCGAGGCGCTGAGCCTGCCGCTCGCGGACGCCGAGGGTGTCCGCGTGCCGCGTCGGCCCCGCTTTCACGCGCCGTCGACCGGACGTCGATCCGTGTCCGGCATGGTGATCCGAGAACGGACCGACAGCTCCTCGAACAGGTGACAGACATGCTCAAGATCGGTCTGGGGTCTCCCCAGTACGGATTGTTCACCGACCCCGCCACGATCTCCGGGTTCGCCGCCGCGATCGAAGCCATCGGCTTCGACAGCCTGTGGGTGGGCGACCGGGCCCTGGTGCCGACGCGGCCCCGTGACCCCTATCCCGGCGGTGGTCCGGTGCCGGAGGGGTTCCGCAACTTCCTGGACCCCGTCGTCACCCTGTCCTTCCTGGCGCAGGCGACCCGACGGGTGCGCCTCGGGACCAGCACGCTGAACGCGCCCTTCTACTCCCCGCTGCTGCTGGCCCGCGCTCTGGCGTCCGTCGACATCCTCAGCGGGGGACGGCTCGACATCGGGTTCGGGCTCGGCTGGTCGTCCGACGAGTACGCGGCCGTCGGAGTGCCGTGGCGGGGGCGCGGGGCACGGCTGGAAGAGATCCTGGACGTCCTGGAACACCTCTGGTCCGGTTCGTCTGCCGAGTACGAGGGAGTCCGGTGGACGATCCCGAGTGCGCACATCGAGGCACTCCCCGCACAGCGTCCCCGTCCGCCGGTGCTCCTCGGCGGTTTCACTCCGGCCACTCTGGAACGTATCGGCCGGCGCGCGGACGGCTGGGCCGGCGTGGCGCTGCCGGTGCCCCAACTGGCCCACGTCATCAGCCGGATCCGGCAGATCGCGGAGGACAACGGACGTGATCCGGACACCCTGCGCACCGTCGTCCGGGTGAACCCCGTGGTGACGGCCGAGGCCGCGCCGAGCGACGCGGTGCCGCACCGGGGAACGGTCGTGCAGGTTTCGGACTACCTGCTCGCCGCCCACGCGGCGGGGGCCGACGAGGTCCTCATCGACCTGCAACAGACCGCGCGGAGCGCGGAGGAGCTGACGGACCTGGCAGACCGCTTCCACGAACTCCTGCGCAAGGGCTAGGACGTCCGTCGAACGGCCCGAACGACCGGAGTGATACCGCTGCAACCAACGCCCGAGCCGGTGAGTCTCCTCCCGTAACGGGTGGAGGCACGGATGGACGAGCGCAAGTCCTTGTCGGGCGACGGCTGGAACGAGTACGCCTCTCCCTCCGGGTGGGAGGTGCCGGCGGCTCTCGTCGCCATAGTGGCGTGGCTGGCATTCGGGCCGCTCGGGCCGTTGTGGCTCTATGTCCTCGGCTGGGCGGTGGCGCTGACCGCGGTGACCGGTGTCCTGGGGCTGCTCCGGGCTCGCCTCGGGGCCGGCCGGATTCCTTCGCCGGGCGGCCTCGTGGCGGCACTGCTGCGGCTCGGCCCGGAGTCGTGGCTGCTGGCCCCTCGCTGGGCCAAGGCCCGCACGGCCGCCGGGGTCTTCCTGCTGTTCGCCACCTTCGCCGCGGGCATGAGCTGGAATGCCGGCCAGGAGTACCGGCTGCTGTCGGACCTACGGCAGCACGGCCGGCGGACCGACGCGGCCGTACTCAGGATCAGCGGCCGGTCGGAGGAAGGCTGGGTGAACGCCGTGACCGTCCGCTTCGACACAGCGTCCGGCCCCGTGCAGGCCTATGTCGATGTCCCGGGCAGCTCGGCGACCCGTCCGGAACCAGGAACGTACATCCCTGTCGTGTTCGACCCGGCACACCCCACCGAGGTCCGGCACGTCTCCTATCTCGACGGACGCGACGCCGCCGAAATCCGACAGGTGGCGATCCTGAGCGGGCTGCTCGCGGCGGGCTTCCTGGTGGGCACCGTCGGCGTGGTGGTGCGCACCGGGCGGCAGACGGAGGCAGCAGGGCCCGCAGCCGGCTCCCCTCGGGATGCCCCGTGGGAGTAGTGTCCGCGGGATGACCGCGATGCCCACGGACCTTTTGGCACGTGCCCTGGACGCCCCCGGCGAGCCGCGGCTGCGGGCGTTGCCGCCCGTGGTGGCGGAGTTGCTGCGTACGCTGGACGCCCCGCCCCGGCTGGCGGCGCATCTGCGTGCGGTCCATGACGTCGCGGTCGATCTGGTGGCGTGGGTGCGGGACCGGTACCCGGATCTGGCCGTGGACCGCGACGGTGTTCTCTTCGGTGCGGCGACCCACGACGTGGGCAAGGTCCTGCACCCCGAGGAACTCGCCGGGCCCGGCTCGGCGCACGAGGAAGCCGGTCGTGACCTGCTGCTGAGCCGCGGCTTCCGGCCCGCGCTGGCCCGGTTCGCCGCCACCCACGCCGACTGGGACGCCCCCGCGGTGACGATCGAGGACCTCCTGGTCAGCACGGCCGACAAGGTGTGGAAGGACAAGCGCGTCGCCGGCCTCGAGGACAGACTCGTCACAGCGCTGTCGGGTGCGACGGGACGGGAGCCCTGGGAGGAGTACCTCGCGCTCGACGACCTGCTCACCCGTATCGGAGCCGACGCCGCCCCTCGCCTGGCCTTCCAGTCGGCGTTCCCGGTGCGCGCCTGACCCGGCCGCCACGGGACTCACCGGATGTCGGACGGGTGCCGGGCCAGTGGTGTGACCGTGATGTCCATGTGGGGGAAGAGCGGCAGGCACCACAGGATGTCGTTGAGGCGGTCGTTGTCGGTGACGTCGAAGACGCTGAGGTTCGCGTACTGGCCGGCGCAGCGCCACAGGTGCAGCCACTCGCCGGAGCGCTGGAGGCGCTGCGCGTACTCCTTCTCGGCCGCGAGGGTCGCCGCCCGGACGTCGGTGTCCAGGTCGGGTGGCAGGTGCACGGTCATCCGGACGGCGAAGAGCACGGTGACTCCCGGTGGTCAGAGGGCGGCGGGGGCGAGGACGAAGTCGTAGGTGACCTCGTTGCCGCCGGTGCCGGCGGGCTGCGGGTCGAGGACGAGTTCGGGCTTCACGGCGGAGGCCACGTCGGCGTCGAGGTAGGCGCCGTCCTTGAAGTAGAGCTGTGTGGTGAGGGTCTGGTGGCCGGGCGCCGACACCTTCAGATGCAGATGGGCGGGGCGCCAGGCGTGCCAGCCGGCCGCGGCGATGAGCCGGCCGCAGGAGCCGTCGGTGGGGATCTGGTAGGGGGCGGGCTGGATCGTGGTGACCGCGAACCGGCCGTCGTCGTCGGTGACGATGCGGCCCCGGAGGTTCCACTCCGGGATGCCGGGGGCGAACTGGGCGTACAGGCCGTCGTCGTCGGCCTGCCACATCTCCAGTACGGCGCCCGGGAGCGCCTCGCCCGCGGCGCCGGTGACCTGCCCCTGGAAGACGAGCGGGGTGCCTGCCTCGCCGTCGCGCATCGGCAGGGTGGCGACGCCGGGCAGCGCCGGGGCGTCCGGCACGTAGTACGGACCCTCGATGGTGCCCTTGCTGCCCTCCCGCGACCCGGTGGCCACCTCCTCGACCACGTGCTCCACCCACACGTCGAGGAAGAGCGGCCACTCGCCGTCCTGCCCGACGGAGATCAGCCACGACTTGAGGGCGTTGTACTCCTCGTAGGTGACGTGGTGGCGGCGGATGACGTCGTGGACGGCGGTGATGACCGCGGTGGTCAGGGTGTCGACGCGTGCGGTGTCGACACCGTCGGCGGGGGCGCCGGTCCTGTCGGTCAGGAAGCGTTCGGTGGCCGAGGCTCCGGACGCGGCGGCGGTGGCTTTCAGAGTGGTTTCGGACATGGCGGGGCGGCTCCTTCGCAGGGGACTTTCGACGGTGTTGTTTCAGCGGTCCTGGCGGTAGCGGTCGAGCTTCTCCGGGTCGATCGCCACGCCCAGGCCGGGGCCGTCGGGCACGGCGAGGGTGCCGTCGGTGATGGCGATCGGTTCGGTGAGCAGGTCGTCGCTCATGTCCAGGAAGTTGGAGAGTTCGCCGGCCCGGCGGGACGCGGAGGCGTGGGCGGCACCGAAGGCGACCGTGCAGACCGTGCCCAGCTGGCCGTCGATCTGGTTGCCCATCACCACCTCGGCGCCCAGGCCCTCGCACTGGAAGAGGACCCGCTGGGAGTGGGTGAACCCGGTGCGGGCGGTCTTGACGCTGATCGCGGTGGCGGCGCCGTCGAGCAGCGAGCGGGTCACCTCGGCCGGTGTGGTGGCGGACTCGTCGGCGACGAACGGCACGGGGCTGTGCCGGACCAGCCAGCGACGGCCGAGCACGTCGTCGGCGGGGCACAGTTCCTCGGCGAGGGTGATGCCGAGCCCGTCGAGCTCGCGCAGGGCGGCGGCCGACTCCGAGGCGGTCCAGCCGCGGTTGCCGTCCACGTACAACTCGGCCTCGGCGCCGAGCACTTCGCGCAGTTTCCGGCAGACGTCGAGGTCGAGCCGGGCGGGGCGGCGCCCGACCTTGACCTTGAAGACGGTGATGCCGTAGCCGTCCCGCATCCGCTCGGCCTCGGCCGCCATCCGCTCGGGGGCGTCGAAACCGAGCATGTGCGCCACGCGCATCCGGTCGCTCCAGCCGCCCAGCAGGGTGGAGACGTTCAGGCCGAGGGCCTGTCCCGCGAGGTCCCACAGGGCCATGTCGACCGCGGACTTGGCCGCCGGGTTGCCGACCGTGCGGTGCAGCAGGGCGTGCACCCGTTCGCGGGCCAGCACGTCCAGGCCGGTGAGCTGCGGGGCGAAGATCTTCTCGATCACGCCGGTCACGGACGCCTGCGTCTCGCCGTACGTGAAGGGCCGGGGCGGGGCGTCGGCCACGCCGGTCAGGCCCTCGTCGGTGCGGACCCGGACCAGGACGTGTTCGGCGGCGTGCACCTCGCCGCTCGCGAAGCGCAGCGGCTTGGTGTACGGGATCGCGTACGGGACGGTCTCGATCGCGGTGATCTTCACCGTACGGCCGCCTCGACGGCACGGGCCGCGCCGAGCAGCCGGCCCACCCGGTCGGGGTGGCCGACGAGTTGGAGGCCGAGGGGAAGGCCCTGCGGGTCGCGGTGCCCGGGGACGGTGACCACGGGCAGGCCGAGCAGCTGCCAGGGGCGGCTGAGGACGGGGTTGCCGGTGGCGGCCAGGCCGTGCGGGGCCGGGCCGGGCGCGGCGGGACCGAGGATCGCGTCGACGTCGGCGAGAAGGGCCAGGACGGCGGCCCGTGCGGTGCGTGCCGTGGCGAGTGCCGCACCGTACTCGGCGTCGGAGGTCCTGCGGCCGCGGTCGAGGAGTTCGTTCAGGTGTCCGCTGAGCGACTCGGGATGCCGGGCCTCGGCGGCGAGGGTACGGGCGGCCTCGTAGGCCATGACCACGGCGTGCGCGGCGGCCAACTCCGCCGTGTTCACGGGGAGTTCCGCGGCATCGGCGTGCAGGTCCCGTCCGGTGCGCCGGACCGCGTCGAGCATCGCGGGGTCGAGCTCCGCCAGTTCGGTGCCGGACCACTCCACCAGCCGTACGGCATCGAGGACTTCGGCCTCGGTGCCGTCGACGGCCCTGATCACCGTGGCCAGTTCGGTGACACCGGTGGTGAGGAGTCCGGGGGCGTCCAGGCTCGGGCTGAGCCCGGTGAAGCCGCGGGTGGACCAGGCGCCGACGGGGGCGACGTATCCGGCGACCCCGCAGAAGGAGGCCGGCCGGGTCAGCGAGCCCGCGGTCTGCGAGCCGAGGGCGAGGGGGACCACGCCCGCGGCGACGGCGGCGGCCGAACCGCTGGAGGAACCGCCGGGGGTGTGGGCGGGGTTGCGCGGGTTGCGGGTCGGGCCGGGCTGGAAGTACGCGAACTCGGTGGTGACCGTCTTGCCCAGCGGCACGGCGCCCGCCCGGCGCAGCCGGTCCACCAGCCAGGCGTCGCTGCCGGCGATCCGGCCCCGGCGCAGCACGGAGCCGCACTCGGTGGGCAGCCCGGCGACGTCGATGATGTCCTTCACGCCGAACGGCATGCCGTGCAGGGGGCCTTCGGGCGCCCGCGGCGCGGCGGCGCGGGCCCCGTCGGCGTCCACCCGCACCCAGGCCCGCAGCTCCGGCTCGGTCCGCTCCAGGCGCCGCAGCGCTTCCTCGACGGCGGCGGTCATGACCGGGCGCCTTCCGGCACGAAAGGGTCCGCGTCGAGCCGGTGGAAGGCACGGTTGAAGTAGACGAGGCTCTGGCCGCCGGAGCGGGTGCGGATCTGCCCGATCTCCACGAAGAGCACGCTGTGGGAGCCCATGGGCACCGTGTGCCTGATCGTGCCGACCGCCGTGACCAGGGCGTCCTTGAGGACGGGTACGTCCTGGGTGCGATCCCAGACGTCCCAGGTGAAGCGTTCGGCCATGGGCACCTTGGTGGCTCCGGCGAAGTGCAGGGCGAGCTGCTGCTGCTCCCCGCCGAGGACGTTGAGGCCGACGCGTCCGTTCGCCTTGAAGACGTCGTGCATGGCGCTGGCGCGGTTGACGCACACCAGGACGGTCGGCGGGTCGTCGGTCACCGAGCAGACCGCGCTGAGCGTGATGCCGCAGCGGCCGTTCGGCCCGTCCGTGGTCAGGATGTTCACGGCGGCCGGCAGGTGCGCCATCGCCTCGCGGAACTCGCTCTGGTCGGGGGTCACCGCGGTGCCCCTCCTCTCTTGGTTCGGTTCGGACCGGCTCACCACAGCTCCACCACGAGGCGTGGCGACCTCGCCCGCGACACGCAGGCGGCGATCTGGTCCCCGGCCGCCTTCTCCTTGGCGGAGAGGCAGTGGTCGCGGTGGTCGGGTTCGCCCTCGATCACCCTGAGGACACAGGTCCCGCAGATGCCCTCGCGGCAGGAGGTGTCCAGCGGGACGCCGTTCTCCTCCAGCACCTCGGCGATGCTCCTGCCGGGCGGCACGGAGTAGACCTCGCCGGTGTCGAGTTCCACCTCGAAGGCCTCCCCCTCGCCGGACACCTCGCCGGCCTGGAAGAGCTCCGAGTGGATCCGTTCCTCGGGCAGGCTGCGGGCGGCGAGTTCACGGACGTACGCCATGAACTCGTGCGGTCCGCAGGTGTAGACGTGGGCGTCCGTCGGGAGGCCGGTGAGTGCGGCGGCCAGTGCGTCCCGGGCGGCCTCCCGGCCGAGTCCGAAGTGCCGGACCACCCGGTGTGCGAAGGGCGACTGGGCCAGCAGCCCGGCGAAGGCCGCCTCCGCACTGCTGCGCGCCACGTAGTGCAGCGTGAACTCCGCTCCCCTGCCGTGCAGTTCGTACGCCATCGCCAGCAGCGGTGTGATCCCGATGCCCGCCGCCAGCAAGTGGTGCCGGGCCCCGTCCGCTGCGAGGCCGAACAGCTGCCGGGGTGCGCCGACGGTCAGTTCCGTGCCCGGTTCGGCCTTGTCGTGCAGGGCCTGGGAGCCGCCGCGCGAGTCCGCCTCCCGTTTGACGGCGATGGTGTAGGCGCCGGTGTCGTGCGGCGGACCGCACAGGGAGTAGGGGCGGGTGATCCCGGTGGGCCCGGTCACGTCGATGTGCGCGCCGGCCGGATAGGGGGCCAGGGGGGTGCCGTCGGAGGGGGCCAGCCGGAGGACCTTGATGGTGTCGGTCTCGTCGTGGGTGTCGGTGACGGTGACTGTGAACATCCGTCTGCCTTCGGGTGGTTCGGGTGAGTCGGCTGAGTCGGGGTGGGAGCTGACGGTGCTGTCAGCGCATGTACAGGCCGCCGTTGGCGTCCCAGCAGGCGCCGGTGACCGCGTCCGCGTGTTCGGAGGCCAGCAGCACGGCCATGTCGGCGATGAAGCGCGGACGGCCCAACCGGCGTACGGGGATGGACTCTTCGATGGCCGCGAGCTGCTCCGGCGGGACCGTCTCGCGGACGATCGGCAGGTCCTGCGGGCCCGGTGAGATGGCGTTGACCGTCACTCCGGAGGGGCCGAGTTCGCGGGCGAACACCTTGGTGAGGGTGGCCACGCCGCCCTTGGCCGCCGCGTAGTGCGCGCCGGTCGCCGTGCCGCCGTTCTGGCCGGCGAGCGAGGCGATGTTGACGATGCGCCCGTAGCCGCGTTCGGCGAAGTAGGTGCCGAGGACCTGGCAGCCGAAGAAGGTGCCGTCGAGGTTGGCGGACACGACCTCGGCGAAGCTCTCCGGGCTGATCTCCATCAGCTTCTCGACCTTGGCGCGACCGGCGTTGTTGACCAGGACGTGCACCGCGCCCCAGCGCTCGACGAGCTGGTCGCGGGCCCGGGCGAAGGCGTCCTTGTCACGAATGTCCAGCGCGAGCCCGACGGCGTACCGGCCCTCCGGGTCGAGCTCGGCCGCAGCCTTCACGGCGGCCTCCTCGTCGAGGTCGGTCAGGGCGACGCAGTAGCCGCGGTCGTAGAGCCGCGCGGCGATGCAGGCGCCCAGGCCGCGGGCCGCGCCCGTCACCAGGGCGACGCGCCTGGCGTCCTCCTCGTGCGGGCTCACAGCAGGAACCCCGATGCCGTGACCGCGTCCTCGGAATTGACCAGCCGGACGATCTTGCGGGCGATGCGCGGACCGTCCCCGCAGAACACGATCCGGTGGGTGACGTCGGCGGCGAGGACGAAGGTCTCCTCCCGCTTGTAGCCGACCAGGATCTGCGCCGCCGACACCTCGATCGCGTCCTCCTCGCGGCCGGTCACGACGAACCGGGACACCGTACGGACGGTGCGGGCGGCCGCCGCGGCGGAGATGGAGAACCCGCCGGTGAGCCGCTCGATGCGCATGCGGCGCATCCGGTCGTCGTCGTAGACGAGGTTCAGGCGGGAGGCGAAGTCGGTCGCCTCGCGGTCGATGGGGACGACGTACTCGGCGCCTTCGGCCCACAGGCCGTCCCACTCCGCATAGCGGCGGGCGTCCAGCAGGTGGGCCTCGCGACAGATCAGGGAGACGGCGGCGAGAGCCCGCGGATCGTCCAGCGGCAGCTCAACCAGCGTGCCCAGGGCCTCGGTTGCGGCCTCAGTTGCCATCGCTCATCATCCTCTTCCACATGTCGTACGCCTCCCGCATCCCGGTCTCGTCGGTCGCGTGGGAGGTGGGCTGCCCGAGGTCGTCGGGCTTCTCCCGGCCGAGGCCGCGGTTGACCAGGATCGGCATGTCGACGCCGCCGGCCACGCCCCGCTGGACGCGGTTCCACGCCTCGGCGTCGTCGGGGCTGCCGAAGCCGAAGGGCCCCTGGAAGTGCTCGTGGATGCGCAGCCGTTCGCGGTTGACGATCTCGGGGCCGCCGTCCAGGCCGAGCGCCACGTGCCGGATCTCCGTCTCGCCGACCGAGATCGGGCGCAGCACCCGGAAGAAGGACATCGACATGGCCACGTTCGGGAAGAGGTTGAGGTTGAACCCGGCGCCGTGCAGGGAGCGGACGATCCGCCGGACCTGCTCCGGGGGCAGGTCCCCGGAGAGTTCGTCGACGATGTGGCTGAAGCGGTCCTGGAGCTTCTCGGTGCCGTCGTCGACGTCCAGGTCGGCGTGTTCGGCGACGGAGATCGAGACGCTGTGGCCGTTGCCGAGGGCATGGGTGACGGCGGTCTCGTCGGTCATGATCGACAGCATGTTCGCGGTCTCCGCGTCGACCGAGGCCATCCACGAGCGGTGCACGATCGGGAAGTGGTACCAGTCGGTGGTGTTCTCCAGCTGGATCTTCCAGTTGCCGTTGAACCGGAACCGGTGCTCGCCCTGCACCTTGATCGGATAGCCCGCGCCCTGCTTCATGAAGCGGTCGATCCACGGCCGGGCCCCGCCGAGGAAGTCCTCCAGCGGCTCGATGTCCTCGCTGAAGGCGGCGAAGACCATGCCCGCGTAGGAGCCCACCTTCAGTCGCTGGAGCGGCAGTTCGGCCTTCTCCAGGACGTCCTCGTAGCCCTCGGGGTACGGGATGCCGCGCAGGCTGCCGTCGAGGCCGTACGACCACGCGTGGTACGGGCAGGTGAAGCCGTTGCCGTTGCCCCTGGGGGTCTCGCAGACGCTGGCGCCGCGGTGCCGGCAGCGGTTCAGCAGGACGTTGATGCCGCCCCGGCGGTCCCGGGTGACGATGACGGGACGGCGGCCCACCCAGGCCGTCTTGAAGTCGCCCGGCTTGACGATCTCGCTCTCGTGGGCGACCCACACCCAGGTGCGGTGGAAGATGCGCTCCATCTCCCGTTCGAAGAGGGCCGGGTCGGTGTAGAGGGTGCCGGCGACGCGGTCGGACTCGACCAGCGACGAGTCGTACGTCATCGGGCCACCTCCGGCTCGGGCAGCGGGCGGCCGAGGCGCGCCTCGATCTTCATGTACCGCCACAGGCCGTGCTCGCCGACCTGGACGGTGCGCAAGAGGTTGCAGGCGGCGGCGACGGCCGGCTGGTCGACGACGTCGGCCAGGAGGTAACAGGTCCACGGCCAGGAGTCGGACGGGCCGACCATGTGCTGGTCGTCGTCGATGGTGCCGAGGACGGTCAGGCCCGGCAGTTCGTAGAGCTGCTCGAGCATGCTCGTGAAGCCGTCCCAGACGGACTTGCCCTGGCCGGTGGGCAGGTCGAAGAAGTTCTGGTTGACGCCGATGCAGAACAGCACCCGCCGGGGGGATTCCGACATGGAGGGCCTGCCTTTCACAGGTAGCCGGGGAAGGGCTGGACGCCCGTGAGGACCGCGCCGGCGCCGTCGTACATGCCCTCCTGGAGGAAGGCGTGCTGCGGTACGACCGACGCGTCGCGCAGGTGGCGCTGGAGGGGGCTGCCGTCGGCGATGGCGCCGATGCCGCCGAGCTGGTAGGCCGCCCGGACCACCTCGAAGGAGGTCTTGGCGAGGTGCGCGGAGGCCAGGCGCAGCGCGCTCGCCTGTACGTCCGTCGCCGGGTCGCCGGCCTCGACGGTGGCCCACGCCTCCTCGGTGGCCTCGTAGAAGAAGGCCCGTGCCGACCGGAGCTGTGCCTCGGCCTGGCCGACCGCGATGCGGTAGGTGGCACGTTCGGCGGGTTTGGGGGCGCCGGTGTAGCCGGGGCGGCCGCCCTGAGCGACGACGTGGTCGAGGGCGGCACGCGCCACGCCGAGGCCGACGACGGCCAGCACCTGGGAGGCGTAGGGGACGGTCGGATAGCGGTACAGCGGTTCGTCCACGGTGGGCTCGCCGCCGCGCACGAACGTCCACTCCTTCGGTACGACGGCTCCGTCCACGACCAGGTCGTGGCTGCCGGTGCCGCGCATGCCGATGACGTCCCAGTTCTCGGCGATCTCCACCTGGTCGGGCCGCAGCACGGCGGTCAGGGGCCGGCCGGCCCGGTCCTCGCCCGCCTTGATGCCGACGCCGAGCACGTCCGCGCCCTTGCAGCCGCTGGCGAACTTCCAGCGGCCCGAGATCCGGTAGCCGCCGTCGACGCGTTCCGCGGGCTGCACCGGGAAGAGGCCGCCGGCGAAGGCGACGTCCGGGCCGTCCGCGTACAGCTCGGCCTGGGTGTCGAGCGGCAGGGCGGCCAGGTAGACAGAGGCCGAGCCGAAGCTCGCGACCCAGCCGGCCGAGCCGTCGACCTCCGATATCCGCTCGATGAGCCGAAGGAATTCGGCGGGCGGCAGACAGGTGCCTCCGAAACGCTTCGGAACGCCCGCCCGGTAGATTCCCGCACGCTTGAATTCAGCGATCGCGTCCGGCGGGACGTGCCGTTTCTCCTCGAACTCGGCCCGCCGTCCGGCCACCAGTGCCAACAGCTGATCGAAATGCGCCATGAGGGAATCTCCTCGTATTGCCCGGCGGTTCTCTCTCCCGCCACACCATCACGCTAGGCTCGACGACTTGTCGTACACCATCGGGAATTGACCGCGTGCCGTAGGGGAAATCCCCTACGCGTCGGCATGATCCCGGATCTGCGACGAGCCGGCGCTTTTGCGCAGGCCACGGCCCGGGGCGGCCCGTGTCCGGCGGGAACAGCCTGGCGGGTCGGCACTGTTGCACCGGCCGGGGGACCACCGCGCGGGCAGGGAACACGGAGACCGAAAGATCGTCCGACCCGACGTGACCGGTGAGCCCTCGGGTCCGCGGTACACCCGGTCGTCTGCTATTGAGGACGCCCGGCCATGTGCCCGCCGCGGACTCGGACCGAGGCCCATTCACCCAGGAGGACTGCTTCATGAACGACCGGCCCTTGACGCTCATGGCGGTACACGCCCACCCCGACGACGAGGCCACCGGAACGGGAGGCGTCCTCGCCCAGTACGCGGCGGAGGGCATCCGCACGGTCCTCGTGACGTGTACCGACGGCGGTTGCGGTGACGGACCAGGGGGTGTCAAGCCGGGCGATCCCGGGCACGATCCGGCGGCCGTCGCCGAGATGCGGCGTCAGGAACTCAAGGCGAGCTGCGACATCCTGAAGATCAGCCACCTGGAACTGCTGGACTACGCCGACTCCGGAATGATGGGCTGGCCGGCCAACGACGCTCCCGGATCCTTCTGGCGGACCCCGGTGGAGGAGGGCGCCGCCCGGCTCGCGGAACTCCTGCTGCGCTACCGACCCGATGTGGTCGTCACCTACGACGAGAACGGCTTCTACGGCCACCCCGACCACATCCAGGCCAACCGCGTCACGATGGCGGCGCTGGCGATGACCGCGCAGACCCCGAAGGTGTACTGGACGACGGCGCCCCGCTCGATGATGCAGCGGTTCGCGGAGGCCATGCGTGAGTTCGGTGCGGACGCACCGGAGCCGGATCCCGCCGAGGCCGCCGCGCTGGCGGAGATCGGACTCCCCGACGAGGAGATCACCACCTGGGTCGACACCAGCGCGTTCGGCGCCCAGAAGTTCGACGCGCTGGCCGCGCACGCCAGCCAGGGCGACAACATCTTCTTCCTCAGGATGGGCCAGGAGCGGTTCACCGAGTTGATGGGCGTCGAGACCTTCGTACGCGTCCAGGACACCACCGGCGCGGCCGTGCCCGAGAACGACCTCTTCGCCGGCCTGCGCTGATCCGCCCGCCCACCGGGCCGGAGAAGGCTCATGGCGGGCTCCGTCGGCCCTGGTCGACATCGATGGGCCGATGTCACACCGATCGCGGTCGAGACGCCGGTAGGGTCCTTGCATGGCTGATCGTCGTCTCGACCTGATCTGTGAGATCGAGCCGCCCACTCGTCCCGATCTGACCCGGGTCCGCCATCAGATCGGTGTGCTGAGCCCGATCGCCGACTCGTTCCTGATCCCCGACAACCACATCGGCCGGGCGACGGTGTCGAGCGTCGCGGTGGCCCATGAGGTGCAGGCCATGGGCGCGCGCTCGATCGCCTGCCTGAACTCGCGGGATCGCAACCTGCCGGGCTTCCGGCGCGATCTGCTGACGGCCGCCGCCTACGGGGTGGAGCGGTTCTTGTTCGTCCACGGCGACAAGCCCACGGCGGGCGGCCGGACCAGCGAGCTGACCGTCCGCGCCATGATCGAGCAGGCGCGGACGGCAGGGGCGGACCCGGCGTTTCGCGGCTGCGCTCCTTTCCAGGTCGGGGTGACCTCCGGACTGCGTCCGCTGCCGGGCTGGAAGAATGCTTCGGGCTTCGTCTTCGTCCAGTGCGGGCATGGCCCGCGACCTCGCGGCGAAGATCCCCGACATCGATATTCCCGGCCAGCTGGTCGCCGCCGTCGAACGCGACCGTGATGCGGGAGTCGCCGCGGCATGTGAGCAGATCCTGGCCATCCGCGACAGCGGTGCCTTCGACGGCGTGCACCTGGTGCCCGTGAGCCGCTATCGGCAGGTCGCCGCGCTACTGGAACGCGAGCTGTGAACACAACGGGCGGAACAGGAATCGGAGAAGCCATGCCCTTGCAGATGACACTGGTCGCGATAACACTCGATTGCCCGGATCCGCCGGCTTTGGCGGCGTTCTACCAGCAGGCCACCGGCCTCGAACCGCATCCGAAGTCGGACGCCGAATTCGCGGGCCTCAATGGTGAGCACGGACTTTTCATCGGCTTTCAACGGGTTGCCGACTACCGGGCTCCCAGCTGGCCCGACCAGGTCGTTCCGCAGCAACTGCACATCTGCTTCAAGATCGAGGGGGGCTTGGACGAGGCGGAGTCCCGGCTGCTGGAGCTGGGGGCGGGCAAGCCGGACCACCAGCCGCACGGGGACAAGGCACGGGTCCTCACCGATCCGGCCGGGCATCCCTTCTGCATCGCCCTGCGCTAGGGGTGACAGAAAAGCCGAGGTCAGCGGCGTGGGAGTGGTGGTAACCCCCGGAGGGGCAGGAGGCGGTCCCCCTTCGGATCCGGTGGCTGCCCCGCTGTCGGCGCGGTGCGGCCGTGCCCAGACTCGGCGGTATGACGTTCTCCATCGACGCTCCCGTCGCCCGTGCGCGGCCCTCCGGTCCCGGCAGCGATTTCGCCAGGCTCTCCCAACGCATCAGCGAGGCAGGCCTGTTGAACCGGCGGCCGGGCTACTACACCGTGCGGCTCGGCCTGGTGATCGCCGCTCTGCTGGGTGGCGGGGCGGCCTTCCTGGCGCTCGGCGACACCTGGTGGCAGCTGGCTGTCGCCGCCGCCATGGCTTTCGTCTTCGGCCAAGTGGCGCTCGTGGCGCACGATCTGGCGCACCGGCAGGTCTTCCGCCGGCGCCGCCCGAGCGAGACCTGGGGCCGCCTCTTCGGCAACCTCGCCATCGGCATGAGCTACGGGTGGTGGATGAACAAGCACACCCGTCACCACGCCAACCCCAACCACGAGGAGCTCGACCCCGACGTCGCTCCGGACATCGTGGTGTGGTCCACCGACCAGGCACGCAACAGCACCGGCTTGGCCCGGTTCATCGGCGGCCACCTGGCGTTCCTGTTCTTCCCGCTGCTGGCGCTGGAGGGTTTCAACCTGCATGTGTCGAGCCTGCGGGCGCTGCGCTCGCCGTCCATGAAGAACCGGGTGCTGGAGGGCGTACTGCTCCTCCTGCACCTGGCGGCCTACCTGTCCGCGCTGTTCCTGGTGCTCTCCCCCGGCAGGGCCGTGGCGTTCCTCGTCGTGCACCAGTGTCTCTTCGGGATCTATCTCGGCTGTACGTTCGCCCCCAACCACAAGGGCATGCCGACCTTCACCGGCGACGAGCGGCCCGACTTCCTGCGGCGTCAGGTGCTCACCTCCCGCAATGTGAGGGGCGGTTGGTTCACGGACCTGATGCTCGGCGGGCTCAACTACCAGATCGAACACCACCTGTTCCCGAGCATGCCCACACCTCATCTGCGACGCGCCCAGGTGATCGTGCGGGAGTACTGCGCGGAGATCGGCGTGCCGTACCACGAGACCGGGCTGCTGCAGTCCTACCGGGAGGCCCTCACCCACCTGCACCGGGTGGGAGAACCCATCAGGCGGCAGCGCAGGGCGTCCTGACGGCTCCCCGACAGCGGCGCCGGCCGCCCGAACCGGCCCGAGCCCACCGCGGCCGTCGGTGGGCTCGGATCGTCCGCGCGGCCGCTTTCCGCTACTTTCCGTGCGGCCGCTCTCCGTTACTTCCCGAATGCCTGGCGGAACTCCTGGACGGTCTCGTCCGAGGCCCCGTTCGCGCCGCACACCGGGACGACGCCGTTCTCGGCGGCCACGATGTACCGCTCACCCGCCGAGAACGTCAGCGTCTCCGGCCGGCTCGTGTCGCTGTCGAGTACGACCGTCTCCTTGTCGCCGCCCTTCAGCCAGTGGTCGACGCGGAAGGTGACCGTGGTGCCCTTGACGGAGGTGACCGTTCCCACGAAGAGGGTCGGGTACCCGCGCAGACTGTCGGGAGTGGGTGCCGCACACTTCTGGCCGCCGAAGCCGCCGGCCGTGGTGAGTGTCAGCGGTCCGGCCGCGGCCGGGTGCCCGTTGCCGTTGTTCGCCATGACTCCTCCGGCGATGCCGCCGCCGAGCAGCAGCAGACCGGCGGCCGCCGCGAGTCCGAGCAGCTGACGGCGGCTCCGTCGCGCAGTCGTCTTCGCGGGGGCCGTGTCGCCGGTCAGCAGTGCGGTGTCGGTGGTCAAGATGTCCTCCACAAGTCGGTCGATGTCGGGCAGCGGAGCATGTGGGGTCAGCGCCGGGTCCGCGGACTTCAGCCGGGCCAGCAACTCGTCGTCGTTCACTGACCGCTCCTTCCTTCATCCCTCTTGTGTCCGGACGGTTCGTCATGCTTTCGCACCAACTGTTCGGCGAGTTTCTTCTTTGCCCGGTGCAGCCGGATGCTCACCGCGTTGGACGTCAGCCCGGTCGCCTCGGCGATCTGCCGGGGCGTCAGCCCCTCCCACGCCCACAGCCGCACCACCTCGCGGTCCAGCGCACCGAGGGCGGCGAGGGCGGCGTGCAGATCGCTGTGGTCGGCGCCTCCGGCCGGCTGCTGCTCCTGCATCCGGATCAACCGATCCACCAGTCGGAGCCGGCGCCCGTCGGCACGGCGGGCATTCGCCAGGCAGCCCCGGGCCACCCCGTAGCACCACGGCAGCACGTCATCGGGGTCGGGCGGGGAACCCGGCGCCGGCCCCAGGCCGGGGACGACGTCGATGCGGCGCCACAGCACCAGCATCGTCTCCGCCAGGATGTCGTCGACCATGTCGGCGCTCGTCCGTCGCAGCAGATACCGGTGCAGGGGTTCCACCACCACGTGCGCCAGTCCTTCGAAGCGCGCCCGCTGCCTCTGGCGCGCCTCGTCCTCCGTCATGGATTCCACAACCCGTCCTGTCCGGCACCGGCCGGATCCTTTCAGGCGAGGACGTACCGACGCATCACGGGTTCACGGCGTCGGCCACGGTCTGCGGCGGCCGTCAGGACGCTCGCGCAACCCGGCCCACCGGGGCAGGCGACGGCGTCCTCAGTGGCGCAGCAGCACCACGAGCAGCACCACCAGGGCGATCAGCAGCGCGCCGGCCACCGACGCCAGGGTGATCTTCACCGCGCTGTACGGCCGTTCGCCGATGACCTCGCCGGTGCGGGCGTTGACCATCACCGGCCACGCCTTGCCTGCGTGGAGGTAGGTCAGGAACCAGACGGGCAGCAGTACCAGCTTGTAGGTGAGACCGCTGTAGGAGGTGGACATCGAGTGCACCCGCTGCTCGTCGCCGCCGATGTCCCGCTTGCAGTCGGCGCGGATCACCGGCGCCATCCGCGCCTTCGCCGCCTCCAGGCCGGCCTCCGGCTCGACGTCGTACCGGACGGTGCGGAAGCCCGCCAGGTACTCGTCCTGGTGGGGCACCGTCTCCTGCAGCGGCCAAGGCGCCAGCTTGTCCAGTTCCTCCACCGGCACCTGGCTGCTGCCGGGCACCAGCACGTCGTCGAAGAACCGGCCGACCGTCCCGGAGGTGTGATGCCAACGGGTGTGCCGCACCTGCCGCTTGCGGCCCTCGGAGTCCTCCTCCTCCACCCAGTAGTGCTCGCCGCGTTCGCCGGTGTACCCGGTGGTGGTCTGCGCGTCGTACGTCCAGTGCGGCAGGTAGCTGCCCCGGAAGGTCTCCGCCTCGGTGACCTTCTTCAACTCGTCGGGCGCGAACCAGCGGGACCTGGTCCACTTGGCCAGCGCGTCACGGGCCTGCTCGCGGCCCACCCCGAAGGGCAGTACCGCCTCGGGTACCACCCGTTCGGTGCCGGAGGCGTCCGCGACCAGCGGTGTGGCGCAGAACGGGCACTTGTCGCTGAGCGTGTCGCTCTCCGTCACCGCGTGGCAGCCGGGGCAGGTGTACACCTTCACCCGGCCCGCCGCGGCTGCCCGGCGGGGCAGCGCGGCCAGCTCCTCGATCGGGTGCTCGGTCACCTGCCGCGGTATCGGCGTGATGTCCTGTTCGTGCTTGCAGTACGGGCAGCGCAGCGCGTACGTCCCGGGCGCGTACTCGCAGACCCCGCCGCACGCCTCGCACTGGAACGCCCGGTCGGGCGCCGGCGCGACATCCTGATCCGTCAACTCACTTCTCCTTGTGCCCTGTTGCCGGGAGTTCCGGGTGGCGGATCTCAGCCCTGCGGGGGCAGCGGCGGCGGGACGTCGGCGAGCAGCGACGCCAGCTCCGGTACCTGGTCCGCGGGCTGCCAGGCGGCCTGCCCGCTGTGCCAGACCAGCGTCGTACGGGTCAGGTTGCCGGCCGCCACCTGCCCGGCCAGCGCGCTCTCGTCGTACGGGCCCTGCTGCTGTCCGCCGACCGCGAGGAACCAGCGCGGCGCGGTCGGCAGCGGCGGCGGGACGTCGGCGGGAGCGGGGGCGGAGGCGGGCTGTGCCGGGGCCTGCGCTGCCGGGGCCGGGACCGAGGGAGCCGCCGCACCGGACGTGCTCTGCACGATCCGCTGGCCGAGCGCCATGCCCACGCCCAGCCCGAGGGCCTCGCCGCCGGTGCCGGGGTTGGCGGCGGCGATCGGGATCGCGTCGGCCGCCTGCAGTTTGGCGTAGTCGTCCAGGTTGCCGGTGATCGTCATCCGGGAGCGGGTGTCGATCGCCGCCTCCACCTCCGGCGGGACGCTGATGTTCTCGATGTAGAACCGGGGGATGGCGATGCCGGTGGAGGACAGCTCCAGGGTCAGCGCCTTGGCCAGCTGCTGCCCGATGCCGTCCTGCCGGGCGGCGAGGTCAAGGAGCGGCACCCCGGACGAGCCCAGCGCGGAGCCCAGCTTGGAGACGATCAGCTGCCGCAGGTGTTCGCCGACCTCCTCGGTGCGGAACTGCGGGTCGGTGCCGACCAGTTCGCGCAGCAGCGCGGCGGCGTCCACCACCTTGGCGGCGAAGGTGCCGAAGGCGCGGACCCGGACCATGCCGAATTCGGCGTCCCGCAGGATCACCGGGTTCTGGGTGCCCCACTTGAAGTCGGTGAACTGCCGGGTGGTGACGAAGTAGACCTCGGCCTTGAACGGCGACTCGAAGCCGTGCTTCCAGCCCTTGAGCGTGGACAGGACCGGCATGTTCTGGGTGGAGAGGGTGTACGTGCCGGGCTCGTAGACGTCGGCCAGCCGCCCCTCGTTGACGAAGACGGCGACCTGCGACTCGCGCACCACGAGCCGGGCGCCCATCTTGATCTCGTTGCCGTAGCGCGGGAAGCGCCACACGATGGTGTCCCGGCCGTCGTCGGTCCACTCGATGATGTCGATGAACTCACCGCGGATGCGGTCCATCAGCCCCACGACAATCCCCCACTCCCCGCGTTCTCGGAGACCGCCGCTCCCCGGTCGGTCCTGGGACAGCGACCGCGCGGCGATCAAGCGATCAGCCGACAGTATGCCCAATACGGTCAGCGTGGGCTACGGGTGGGTGCGCACCCCCGGCCCGCCCACGCTCCGCACCCCCGGCCCGCCCACGCTCCGCACGCCCGGACGGGCGGACGGGCGGTGCATCGGCCTTCCGGGACGGCGCGAGCGCCGAGTGCGCGGCGTCGATGGCCGCCGCGTCGGCGGTCACTCGTGGCCGGGGTCCTCCGGAAGGGCGGAGGCGGCCGCGTTGTAGCGGGCGAGCAGGCCGCGCAGGGTCCGGACCTCGTGCCGGGTCCAGCCTTCGGTGCGCTTGTCCACCTCGCGGTGCATGAGGGCGTCGGCGCGGGCAAGGAGTTCCCGGCCCTGGTCGCTGACGCGCAGCAGCTGGCCGCGGCGGTTGTCCGGCGCGGGCCCGCGCACCACGAGGCCGGCCCGGTGCAGCGCGGCGACCTGCCGGCTGATCGTGGACTTGTTGATGCCGTAGAGGCCGACCAGGTCCGCCGCTCGGGCCCCGTCGCGCTCGGCGATCTCGGACAGCAGGGAGTAGTCGACGAAGCTCAGGTCCGGGTGGAGCCGTTCGGCGTTGGCCCGGAACCGGCGGGAGAGCGTCATCATCTCGCGGACCAGCCCCGGGATGCCCAGGTCGACATCGCTCACCTGCATGTCCTTCCCTTCGGGGCCACGGGCTCGGGACCCGTTACGTGATCATATGCACACCCGTCCATCGTAAGTTGCATTTTGCATCATTGGTACGGAGAGTTACATTCGAAGTGTTGCAGAATGCAACCACCCCAGGAGGGGAACGCACTACTTCGTCCCGTACCGCCCGATGCGGTACAGGGGCCGGAAAGACAGGCGAGAGCCATGCGAGCCGAGGACGTCGTCCGTGTCCCGACCACACCACTGGATGCTCCGGCCTTCCCCATGGGCCCGTACCGGTTCACGGACCGCGAGTACCTGAACATCACCTACCGGACCGATCCCGAGGCCCTGAAGCGCGTCGTGCCGGAGCCGCTGCGGGTGGTGGAGCCGCTGGTCCGCTTCGAGGTCATGCGGATGCCGGACGTCACAGGTCTGGGCGACTACACGGAGTCCGGCCAGCTCGCCGTCGTCGAGTACGAGGGCGAGACGGGCGAGTACCACCTGTCGATGTACGTGGACAACTTCCCGGCCATCGCCGCCGGACGCGAGATCAGCGCCTTCCCCAAGAAGCTCGGCCGGCCTCGGCTCCACGTCGATCACGACACCCTGGTCGGCACCCTCGACTACGGCTCGCTGCCGGTCGCCCGCGCGACCATGGGCTACAAGCACGCGCCCCTGGCCGCGGAGACGGCACGCGACGAGCTCACCCGGCCGGCCTTCATGCTCAAGAAGCTCCCGCACTACGACGGGTCGCCGCGCATCTGCGAACTCGTCCGCACCCAGATCGGCGACCTCACCGTCAAGGGTTCCTGGAGCGGTCCCGCCCGGCTGCAGCTCTTCGCCCACGCCCTGGCCCCGCTCGCGGACCTGCCGGTCCTGGAGGTGGTCTCCGTCTCCCACATCCTCACCGACCTGACCCTGGGCCGGGCCGAGGTCGTCCACGACTACCTGGCCTGATCCGGGCCACCGCACTCACGCACAGAAAGGCTCCCCCATGCCCGAGAACGCCGGCATCGCCGGGATCCGCACCGCCACCGTGGTCGGGGCGGGTGTCATCGGCGCCTCCTGGGCGGCACTGTTCCTGGCCCGCGGACTGTCCGTCACCGTCAGCGACCCCCAGCCGGACGTCCGGGAAGCCGTGCGCGCCCAGATCGCCGAGACCGCGCCCGCACTGGCGGAGCTCGGGCTGGACACCACGGACCTCACCGCCCGCCTCGCCTTCGAGCCCGATCTCGCCACCGCGGTCCGCGAGGCGGACCTCATACAGGAGAACGGACCGGAGCGGCTGGACGTCAAGCACGCGATCTGGCGCACCATCGAGGCGAACGCGCCCGCCGGTGCCCTCTTCGCCACCTCCACCTCCGGCATCCCCGCCACCGAGATCGCCACGGTCCTCGAGGCCCCCGAACGACTCGTCGTCGGCCACCCCTTCAACCCGCCGCACCTGGTACCGCTGGTAGAGGTCGTACCGGGCGAGCGGACCTCCGCCGAGACGGCCGACCGCGCGTGCCGTTTCTACCGCGCGCTCGGCAAGCGTCCGCAGGTGCTGCGCAAGGAGGTGCCCGGCTTCGTCGCCAACCGGCTCCAGTCGGCGATCTTCCGCGAGTGCGTGCATCTCGTGACCGAAGGCGTGGTCACCATGCAGGAGCTCGACGACATCGTCACCGCCTCGATCGGCCCGCGATGGGCGGTCGCCGGTCCCTTCCGTTCCTTCCACCTCGGCGGCGGCGAGGGCGGCCTGGCCCACTTCATGGACCACCTCGGCCCGGGCATGGAGAGCCGCTGGGCCGCCATGGCCGAGGAGGAGGTCGCCTTCGACGGGCCGACCAGGCGGCTGCTGACCGAACAGGCGCAGGACTTCACAGGCACCGTCGGCGAACTCGCCGCCGAACGCGACCGCAAGCAGACCGCCGTCATACGCGCCCTCACCGAGACCCCTGGCGTCTGACGCCTGACGCCTGACGCCTGACGCCTAGGGAGTCCGCCCCCCCCCACACCGCACTCCGCCTCACCACCTCCCCCCACCCCCCACCTCGCAGCAAAGGTTGTCGCCCCCATGAGTACCGACGAACTCACCGTCCGCATCCGCGAGGCCCTCGCCCGTCCGCTGACCGGTGCCGACGGCTTCGACATCCACCAGGCTCTGCGGGACGTCCTCGCCCCGGCCGGCCTGCGCCCCGAGGACAGCGGCGGAAGGATCACGTTCATCGGCAGCGACCCGATCGTCCCGAGCGTCATGCGCCTGGGCGCCGTCCCCGCGCTCGGCCTGACGGCCAAGTCCGTCGCCCTGGCCGCGCTCTGGCGGCAACGCGGCGGCGAGGGCCAGGACATCACGATGGACCTGCGCAAGGCCCCGCACCGGCTCTGCCCCTTCTACGACCAGAAGTGGGAACTCCTCAACGGCTACCCGGGCGGCAACTCCTCCGATCCGGACAGTCCCTTCGGCTTCGGCTTCTACCGGACCCGCGACAACCGCTGGGTGATGCCGCTCAACCCCTACCCGAAGATCAGGAACGCCGTCTACAGGCTGCTGCGCACCTGGCCCGAGAAGCAGGCCGTCGCGGACGCCATCGCCCAGTGGGACGCCGCCGACCTGGAGCAGGCCGGCGACGAGGCCGGTGTGGTCATGCCGATGCTGCGCACCACCGCGGAGTTCCTCCGGCATCCGGCGTACGAGTACATCGCCCGGGAACCGCTCATCAGGATCGAGAAGATCGGCGACAGCGAGCCCGAACCCCTCCCGGCCGCCGCCGACCAGCCGCTCTCCGGCGTACGCGCCCTGGGCATGGGCCACGTCATCGCCGGCGCCGGCGTCGGCCGGGACCTGGCCCAGCACGGCGCCGACGTACTGAACATCTGGCGCCCCAACGAACTCGAGCACGACTCCACGTACAACACCGCCAACGTCGGTGTCCGCTCCACCACCCTCGACCCCTACAGCCCGGAGGGACGCGCGAGGATCCACGGCCTGCTTCGCGACGCCGACGTCTTCTACGCCAACCGGCGCCCCGGCTACCTGGACCGGATCGGCCTGAGCGCCGAGGAGACCGCGGCCGTCCGCCCCGGCATCATCCACGTCAGCATCACGCTCGCGGGCGACACCGGCCCATGGGCCCACCGCGTCGGCTTCGACCAGACTGCGGGCGCGCTCACCGGCATCATGCTCATGGAGGGCGAGGACGGCGTCACCGCCGGGCCGACCAGCCAGCCGGCCCTGCCGTACATCAACGTCGTCAACGACTACGTCCTGTCCTGGCTGGCCACCACCGGCACCCTCGCCGCCCTCATGCGCCGCGCCACCGAAGGCGGCAGCTACCGCATCACCCTCAACCTCACCCGCATCGCCACGTGGATCCTCAGCCTCGGCCTCGTCGACCGCACCCACGCCCACGAAACCGCCCTCGACCCGGACCCCGGCTCCCCGCACGCCTACCTGGACCCGGACACCTTCACCGCGGACACCCCCTGCGGCCGCTACCAGGGCGTCACCGACCAGGTCATCATGTCCAAAACCCCCGGCCGCTTCCGCGACACCCTGCTCCCCCGCGGCAGCAGCGCCCCGCTCTGGCTCCCCCGCCACAGCTGACCGTCGCCGCTACGACCCCGCGCAAATTGCCCGACCAGGATCGACCGGAACCATCGCTCCAGGACGACCGAACGACTGACAGCCTGATGCCCTGCGGAAGGCGTCTCCACATCGGCCGCGGTGGGTGACACGGACCGTGCCCCGGCCGGCGGGGCTCCTGCGGGCGCGGGGTTGTTCCCACAGACATCCCCGTGACCGGATCCCGCCGCTCGGGCCGCACCAGCGCCGCATCACCGCAACCTTCGCCCAACATTCGGGGCGCATGGGGGGCTTGCATGTTTTCTGGGGATGTTTTGTAAAGTATGCGGCTGCCCCGGGTGCGTGTGTGCCCGGGTGTCCGTCATGGGGGGATCGTCGCGTGAGTCAGTACCAGCCCGGGCCGTGGGCCGTCCGTCCACCTGAGCCTGTCCGCATGCCTGACATTCGCCCACTGCACAAGCGCAAGCGCGTGTGGGTCGGTGGTTTCGTGCTGCTCGCCGTCGGTGCCGCGTTCGGTGGCGGCAGTTCCAGCGCGGCCAGTCCCGCACCGCGCCCCACGGTCACCGTCACCGCGACCGCCATGAAGACGCCGGCGCCGGCCCCGACGGTCACCGTGACGAAGTCGGCGGCGCCGGCCCCCACGGTCACCGTGACCAAGACCGCCAAGCCGGCGTCGGCGACCACGCGCAAGTCAAGTTCCGACTCCTCGGGCAGCGGCAGCGGTGGTTCGTCATCGGGTGGCTCGTCGAGTTCCGGCGGCACGGCTGATTCGGCAGGGGCTACCGCCTTGTGCAATGACGGCACCTACAGCTACGCCGCTCATCACCAGGGAGCGTGCTCCCATCACGGCGGTGTCGCCGTCTTCTACAGATAGCAGCCGCTGCGACTGCGGTCGGGCGAAATACTCGGCGAGAGCAGTGTGCTGCGTGCGGAAGGCAGGAACGGAGAGGAACCATGGCTTTCGGCTTTCGTGTGGGTGTGCCGGGGATGAGCGTGCGGATCTCCACTCGGGGTGTACGCACCTCCGTGGGGCCCCGCGCGGCGCGCATCAGTATGGGCAGCGGCGGCACGCGGATCTCTTCGGGAGTGGGCCCGTTCTATGCCTCCAGTTCCCTGGGCGGAGGCCGCCGTCGCACCACTACGAGCCGTACGACCGGCTCGCGGGCTGTCGCCCCGTCGGCAGCGCAGCTGGAGCGTGCTCGCCGACAGGCCGAGCGGGCCCAGCAGGAGGCGGAACGGGACGCGGCGATCGCCCAGTTGAAGGAGCTGCGGCAGCAGACGACCAGTGTCCACCTGCAGTCCTTCACGCCGGCCCGGCCGCCGGTGGTGCCCGGGCCCCAGCAGCTGAGCCTGGCCTGGGCCCTGGCAGAGGCCCAGACCCATCACTTGGCGGGGCTCGGGGTCTTCGCCCGAGCCGAGCGGGCAGCGGCCAAGCGCAGGGCCGAGGAAGACGCCCCCGCCTACCTGGCGGCCGAGGAAGCGCGCCTGACCGCCGTCCACACCGAGTTGACCGCCGAGGCCGGTCAGTGGTGGCAGGCCTTGGTCGCCAACGACGAGGAGACCGTGTGCGAGGCGGTCAACTACGCCTTCTCCGACAACGCCGCCGCGGGCTGCGCGGTGGGAGTCGACGGGGCTGTGCTGTCGGTGGTGATGCGGCAGCAGGACATCGACTCGCTGCCCTCTCAGATGCCAGGAGTCACCCCCGGCGGGCGCCCGACTCTCAAGACCCTGAACAAACGCGACCGCACCATGTGGTGGCTCACCATGATGGGATCGAACATCGTGGCCACCCTCAAAGAAGCGTTCGCTGTCGCGCCCGGGATCATGGCCGTTGACCTGGCCGTGCTCACGCGCCTGCCGGACACTCAGCGTCTGGGGTTCGTGGCCTACGGCCGCTGGACGCGCCGGGCCGTCGAGGCCGGCCCGTGGCGGGAGACGACCGACGCGCTGCGGTTCCTCGACATCGGCCAGGACGTCGCCTGCTCGGTCACCACTACCGCTTCCGGGAACCTGTCCAGCGCCATCAAGCCCCTGGACACCAGCCGGCTGGCCGGCCTGCAAAGCCTTCTCGACCACGCCCAGGAAGACGCCGGATCGGACGAGGAGACCCTGGCCGGCCTCGACGGAGACCTGCGCGCCAACGTCCCCCTCGGGCACACGGCTCCCCTGCCCGATCGCTACCGGATCCGCGCCTTCGCCGAGTGGCAGAGCCAGACGGCTTGCCTGACACCGCCGTCCGCTCCTGCGGCGCCGACCCACGCTCCCGCGCTGCCGAGCCGCGCCCCCGCGACCGCACTCACGCCGGGACAGAACCTGGTGCTGCCCGAGGAGGCCTGGCAAGGGCTGCTCATCGCCTTCGCTTCGCCGGTGCCGATGCCGACCTCACCCTCTTCCTGACCGGCGCCAACGGCCAGGTCACCTGCGATGAGGACTTCGTCTTCTACAACCAGCCCTCCGCCGCGCAGGGCGCGGCCCGCCTGCTGGGCAAGCAGCCCGACGGTCCGCACACCGTCGAACGCGCAGCCCTTCACCTTGTCGCCCTGCCCGCCCACATCCAGCGCGTCACGGTCGCCATCAACATGGCCGTCGACACCGGCCTGACCTGCGGCGCCCTCACCCACGCAAGTCTGTACACGGACTGCGTCACCGGGGCCGCCTGGACCTTCCAGCCGCCCGCCGACCCCGACATCCGCGCCATGGCCGTCGCCGACTTCTACCGACACACCGCCAACGGCCAGCAGGTCTGGAAACTCCGCGCCGTCGGCCAAGGCTGGGCCGACGGCCTCGACGGCCTCGCCCGGGCCCACGGCGTCAACGTCACATAGGCCAGTCAGCGGCTTCGTGCGCGAGAACCACCGGCTGAGGGGCGGCGCCTTCGCGACGAGTGGGCGGCAAAGGGCTCACCGCCGTGCGACCACCCCAGCCTCGTGCCGCACAGTGGCAGACCCGAGGGACGGCCCTGCAGGTCCCGCGGCTTCGTCAGCAATCGCGGGACCCTGACCTGTGGCGTTGGCGGCAGCGGGCACTGGCGTCCTCGGGCTCCGTCGCCGGATCCTGAGCAGTCCGACTCGGGACGTCCAGCCCTCGCGATCGGGCGACACCGAGAAGCCGCAGGCCGAGAGATCCGTTGCTCGCCGAGCCCCGGGTTCTGCTGATCCACTGCTGACGAACGGGCCCCATTGCTGACGAAGTCGCGGAACCTACAGGCCCGACGGCATAAATCCCTGTCGGCGCCGCGCGGATGGCGTAGGGTAAAGACACCGACGCGGGGTGGAGCAGCTCGGTAGCTCGCTGGGCTCATAACCCAGAGGTCGCGTGGTTCAAATCCCGCCCCCGCTACCAACATCCGGCCCCCGGCGACATTTCGTCGCCGGGGGCCGGAGTCGTTCGGCAGCAGGACTCCAGGTCATACGCCGTCGCCAGCCGCATCCGGGTGCCTTCACACGTCAACGGCGCCGGCGTTGACCAGCGCCAAGATGTCCCACCGGGCGGTAGGTAGCGAGGCCGGCGTCAGGAACGAGGGGCGGGCCTGCCGGTGAGTGTGCGCGGCAGCGAGGTGAAGCGAAAGATCACGGCTTCAGCGCCACGGCTCCCAGCTGGGGTACGACCGTGGGCTCTTCGCCGGGCTCCGGCCGCCACAGCGAGCAGGACACGAGCCCGGGCTCCAGGAGCGTGAGTCCGTCGAAGTACTGGGCGACCTCCTCGCTGCTGCGGGCGGTGACCGGCGGTTTGGCGTTGGCGTTCCAGAACTCCATCGCCTCGAGCTGGAGGTCGCCGCCGAGTTCGGGCTCCGTGGTGGGATGGGTCAGTACGAGGAAGCTGCCGGGGGACAGCGCCTCCACGAGCCGACGTGCGATGGCCCGAGCCTCGTCACCGTCGAGGACGAAGTTGAGGATGCCGAGCAGCATGAGTGCGGTGGGCTTGGTGAAGTCGAGTGTCCGTCCGGCGATGCGCAGAATGGTGTCCGGGTCGTGCACATCGGCGTCGATGTAGTCGGTGGCGCCTTCCGGGGCACTGGTCAGCAGGGCGCGGGCGTGCGCGAGCACGATGGGGTCATTGTCGACGTACACGATCCGCGACTCGGGGGCGATCCGCTGGGCGATCTCGTGGGTGTTCTCCAAGGCCGGCAGGCCGGTGCCGATGTCGAGGAACTGACGGATGCCGTGCTTCTCCGCCAGACAGCGCACGGCGCGGCCATGGAACTCCCGGTCGGCGCGCGCGATGTCGCGGATGACGGGGATCATTCCGGCAACGTGATCGCCTACCTGCTGGTCGACCTCGTAGTTGTCCTTGCCGCCCTGCCAGTAGTTCCACACGCGAGCGTTGTGCGCCGTGCCAGTGTCGAGTCGCTGCACTGCGGCGGTGGCGCTCTGGTTCTCGCTCACGTCTTCCTCTCCTCGCACGCCCAAGGACCGCGTGAAACAGGGCACTTGCGGTCACGGCTGCGCTATGCACATCGGTGGGCGTCATTCTGCCGTACACCGCCGTCGTCGTGTCCCGGAACAGGTGGGCCGGCAGACCGCACACCGAAGGATCATCATGGCGGAAGAGCGTGACGCTGAAGACCGACCAGGGCGACATCGAGGTCCGGCGCTTGCCGAACCACGCGCCCCAGACGGTCAAGAACTTCGTGGAACCGGCGACCGGCGAGCGCAATGGGGTCCACCCGGGGGCCGGTCAGCCGACGCCCCGTTTGCTGATTCAGGAAGGTCGGCGGATCCCATTGCCGGGTGACGTGCGTGCGAACCAGGTCCGCGCCTCGTCTGCGGTCAGAACGCGGGTCAGCTCGACCGTGCCGGGGAGATGCGGGAAGAACCGGTCGGCGTTCCAACTGCGCTGGTATGTCGGCTCGTCGAGCACGAGCAGGCGACGCCCCTCCACCACGGGTATGTCGTCGGGCAGCCCCTCGTTCCAGATCCGCTCGCCGTTCGGGCCGAGGAGTTCGAAGGCTCCGGTCGCTACGGTCTGGGTGCGTCCCTGAGCAGGCTCGGGGTCCGTGGCCAGGCGGACGCTCTCCGCCGAAGGCGCGGCGCCGGGCACGTAGCCGCCGCCGACGAGGACGTGGGCGAGCAACGTGTGCAACTGGAAGTTGTCCCCGATGCCGCCGATGCGCACCTCGAACCCAATCCCGGTGGGCCTGTGCAGCACCACAAGGGGCTCGTCGTCCAGAACCGCCAGCGCGTAGGCCAGGCACTTGAGGTCGTGCCGCTCCAGGGACGCCAACTCGCGGCAGGCGGGGAGGATCGCGGATGCGTGCCCACGGCGCACCTCTGCGCTACGGCACAGCACGGCCAGCGCGGGCGGCTGCCACTCCTCGACCGAGCACCAGGCCAGCGCCAGCCGCGTGGCCTCGTACACGTCGCCGCCGAGGCGGGCCAGCAGCGCGTCGTCAATGATCTTCTCGTCCGACTCCGGCAGTGCGTCCTCGGCTGCGCCGGTGGCGGTCCAGCGGCGGGCGAACTCCCGGGCATCGAGAAGGTCCCGGTGGACGCCGCCGAGGATCGGCTCGGCGCAGGCCGCCGGATCGGCCCCGCGCTCGACGCAGAAGCCGGCCGCCGTCGCCAGCATCGGCCTCGGGCCGGTGGGCGGGAAAGCGGGGAGCAGAGCGGCCAACCGGGGCCCCGCCACGACGCGTTCGGCATCCGACGCAGACTGCACACCGTTCAGCACAGCGTTGAAGGCACGCCCGGTGCGGTCGCCATCGCGAGCGGCAACCGCCTCCTCCAGCTCGGACACGGTGGCGGCGAGGCCAGAAGCCTCCCGTTTCCTCTTGAAGATCACCGGCACACCCTAGGCCCGAGGTCTGTCCGGCGTCATCAGGCCAGGACCGTTCAAGTCCCTCGGACCGCCACCTGCTGTCGACGGGGCTCGTGGACAAATCCACTGGCGGGCCTGCCTGTACAGAACCGAGGGTGCCGCGTGGGGTGTCGGGGCTGTGGCCCAGCCTCCGCTCACCGGCTACGGGCCGGTACAGGCCGCACCCAGCGGCCTCACGTCCTTTGGGGTCCAATCACCGTGCGTATCCGCATACTTCCGGCTGCCGTCGCGACGGCAGCCCTCTTCAGCTCCGCGGTGCTCGCGACGGCCGGCCCGGCGGCCGCCGACACCGGCGTGCCGATCAGCGACGGCACCGTGAACGACACCGTCGTCGGCTACAAGGGCACGGTGCTCGACAAGCTCACCGGCCTGCCCCAGGTGTCCGATCTCCAGCCGAGCCCGGACGGCAGCACCCTGACGCCGCGGTCACCGGAGCGGACGAGATCGTCGCGTTCGACACCACGACGCTCACGCAGACCGCCGAGTACCCGACCGGCGCCGGGACGGCGCCGCGCTGGATCGCTCCGACCGAGGGCCGGATCTGGTTCGGCTACGGCGACCAGTGGGACTCCGGGCTCGGCCGCGCCGACCTGACCTCCGACCCGGCCACCGTGACCCTCGACCTCTACGACGTGCCGCCACTCGATAGAAGGAAACTCCCCTCAGCGCCGACCAGATCCGGGAGATCATTGAGAGACCCGGAGACATCGCAAAACGCGTGCAGACCGTCGACACAGAGAAGAAGAGCCCGCTCTACGAAGCCCTCGGGATCACGATCAATTACGAATACGCACGTAGGGCCGCGACCGTTGGGTCGAGGCCGTCATCCACGTATCGCTACGGGCCGGCGTGTGGGACGAACTGCATCGGGTGCTGTTGAAGAGGCTGCGGGTCGCTCGAAGGGGCCCAAAAGCGGACCCAGCCCGGACGGATGGACAGGCACGCGAAGTCTCTGGTGAGCACGGGTTCCCTTGTCGGAAACCCCACCTGCCAAAGGCTTCGCTCGTCTGTCAGCTCAACACCCGTGTAATGCGGCAAGTTGGGAAAGAAATCACGGAACTCAACCGCGATCACCCCGTAGGGTCGACGGTCATGGTTGATCTCTACCCTCCGACTCATCCCTACGACAATGGATTTCTCGACGCCGGAGACGGCAACCGCATCTACTACGAACAATACGGCAACCCTCAAGGCAAGCCTGCCCTCAACGTCCACGGCGGCCCAGGGTCCGGCGCGCCCCAGCGGCCGACAAGGGCCTGGGATCCCGAGCGCTACCGCGTCATCCGCTTCGACCAGCGCAACTGCGGTCGCAGCACCCCGCACGCCAGCGACCCGGCGGCGGACATGAGTCTGAACACCACACAGCACCTGATCGACGACATGGAGCGGCTCCGCGAGCACCTCGGCATCGAAAGGTGGTTGCTGAACGGCGGCTCCTGGGGCGCGACACTCGTCCTGGCCTATGCGCAGCAGCACCCCGCGCGTGTCACTGAAATGGTCATCCCAGCCGTCACGACGACCCGCCGTACCGAGATCGACTGGCTCTACCGGGGTGCCGGGCGGTTCTACCCCGAGGCGTGGGACCGGTTCCGCGACGCCGTCCCCGAGGAGGAGCGGGACGGCGACCTGCTGGCGGCTTACGCGCGGCTGATGGAGAACCCTGACCGGGCGATCCGGGAGAAGGCCGCTGCCGACTGGCTCGCCTGGGAGGACGCGGTCATCTCGAACGAGCCCAACGGCATGCCCGGCATGTACAGCGATCGCGAAGTCGACGCGCAGATCGCATTCGTACGGATCTGCGCCCACTTCTTCAGCAACGGCGCATGGCTGGACGAGGACCAACTGCTATGCAACGCCCACAAGCTGGCCGGGATCCCGGCAGTGTTGGTCCACGGCCGACACGACATGGGCTGCCCGGTACAGACGGCGTGGGAGCTGGCGAAGGCGTGGCCGGACGCGCGGCTCCACATCATCGAGGACTCCGGACACGCCGGAAGCGACGCGATGCAGGAGGCGGTCCGGACGGCCATCGAGGAGTTCAAGAACCGGTGATCCTCAGGGCACGTAGAAGACGTCGAACTTGACCTTCGGATTCCGCGCCGC
Source organism: Streptomyces sp. NPDC054770 (assembly GCF_053611985.1). NCBI lineage: Bacteria > Bacillati > Actinomycetota > Actinomycetes > Kitasatosporales > Streptomycetaceae > Streptomyces > Streptomyces sp. NPDC054770. Next base: position 141,145 of record NZ_JBSHBL010000008.1, on the reverse strand, counting down.
ACAGTCGGCGCGTCTGGCCGCCGGCACCCGGTCCGAGACGTTGACCCGGACCGGGGCACGGTCGGCCCGCGGCTTCCCCTTCTGCGCCTGCCGGTTCGCCCCAGGCCGAATCGATCGCATTGCACTGGGCAGGTCGCCGACCCCTACTGGGCGCACGGAATGGGCTCAATCGCCGCGGATGCGGCTTGTCAGGAGGATCGACAACGCTGTCGCCGCGCCGGTTCCCCCTTTATAGTGAGGCCCGTGAACTCCACCAGCACGGCTGTTGTCACGGTACGCATCGACGCCCATCGCCGTCGCATCGTGCGCCGCTGTTGTAGCTGCTGTCGTTGAGGATGCCCGGGGCCTGACCCGGACATCGGTTCACTTTCCTCGAGTCCCTGCGTGACCGTGCAAGCACTGGCACGCGCGGGAGCATCGTTTCCGGCCGAGCATGGACCACGTACGCCACGGGTAGGCCCATGAAGCCGTGATTGGCATGAGCATGCCGTTACGGGTGGGGTTGATTCGGACGTGGCGTCGTCAGAGCAGAGAGGCGAGGACCCGCATGCGCACTATCCATCGACTGAGAGCCGCCGTGGGCGCGTTAACCCTGGCGATGGTTGCCGTCGCATGCACCGGAGGCGGCAACGGAGCGATCACCAACGGCGCGAGCGCCCATCCCGCCAAAAAACCCGTCAAGCGAGGCGGAACGGTCACCATCGCGGAGGTGGGCGCGGTGCCCGACTTCATCTTTCCGCTGCCACCCGCGACGAACCAGAACGGCTACAACGCCAACCTCACCCAGGCCATGTGGCCCTACCTGGTGTACGCAGGAGACGGCGCCAAGTCGGTGGTGAACAAGGAGAAGAGCCTGTTCACCTCCCTCGACTACACGAACGGCAACAAACGGCTCACCATCCACCTCAAGAGCTGGAACTGGTCGGACGGCCGGCCGATCACGAGCCGTGACTTCACCTTCGTCTACAACCTGCTGAAGGCGAACGCCTCGAACTGGAACGCCCATCTCGTCGGGCTCTTCCCCGAGGACGTCTCGAAGGTGACCACACCGGACGCCCACACCGTGGTGCTGGACCTCACCAAGGCGTACAACCCGGACTTCTACACCGACGACGTGCTCAGCACCATCCCGCTGCTCCCGCAGCACGCCTGGGACAAGACCTCCGCGACGGGCGCGGTCGGCGACCACGACACGACCACCGCGGGCGCGAAGGCCGTGTACGCCTACCTGCAGAAGGAAGGCGCCAAGACGACGGCCTTCGCGACCAATCCCCTGTGGCAGGTCGTGGACGGGCCGTGGAAGCTGGCCGAATTCCGCACCAACGGCTACTACAGCTACGTACCCAACACCGCGTACTCCGGCTCCGCCAAGCCGGTCCTCGACAAGGTCGTCCAAACGCCCTTCACCACCGACACCCCCGAGATCAACGCCCTGCGTTCGGGCAGCTCCCTCGACGTCGCCTCGCTTCCGCTGAACGACATCAAGCAGGCGGAGGCCCTCAAGTCGAGCGGGTACTCGATCGCGAGCGTGCCCATCCCCGGCGTGTCCGGGATCCTGCCCAACCTGTACAACTCTTCGGTCGGCCCGGTGCTGCGCCAGTTGTACGTGCGCCAGGCCTTCGAGTACCTGATCAACCGCACGCAGATCGTCTCCAAGGTCTACAGCGGCTACGCGGATCCGGGTAACGGACCCGTACCGGTCAAGGCCGGCGGGCCGTGGGTGTCGGCCCTGGAGAAGGCCGGCGGGCCGTATCCGTACTCCCCTGACAAGGCGAAGGCGCTCCTGCAGGCGCACGGTTGGAAGGTGGTGCCGGGCGGGACGACGACGTGTGAGAACCCCGGGACCGGCTCCTCGCAGTGCGGAGCCGGCATCAAGGCAGGCCAGGCGCTGACCTTCGACCTGGTCTACTCCTCGGGCCGGGCCACCACGGACGAGCAGAACGCCGCCATCAAGTCATCGGAGGCCCAGGCCGGGATCACCGTCAACCTCAGGTCCGAGCCGTTCAACACGCTGATCAGCAAGATCGGCACGTGCACCGCCAAGTCCCACCCCTCGTCGACCTGCGGCTGGCAGCTGGCGGAGTTCGGCTACGACCCGTATCCGCTCTACCCCAACGGCACCGGGTTCTTCGACACCGGCGGCTACAACAACTCCGGCGGCTACTCAGACCCCAAGATGGACCAACTGGTCAAGGCCACCGAATACGGTTCCTCGGCCCAGGCGTTCACCGCCTACGAGGACTACACGGCCCGTCAACTGCCCTGGTTGTGGCTGCCGTTGCGCGAAGGCCTGCTGGTGTACCGGACGAAGCTGCAGGGCGTCGTCCCGCTCAACCCGTTCTCCAGCGCGAACACCTTCGAAGACTGGGGCTACTCCAAGTGACGAGCGCTCTGTGACCGCTTACCTCATCCGCCGGACCGGGCAGGCGATCGTGGTGGTGTTCGGCGTCATGCTCCTGACGTTCATCATGATCCACCTGGTGCCGGGCAGCGCCGCCCGGGCCACCCTCGGGACCCGGGCCACCGCCGAGCGGATCTCCGTCTTCAACGCTGCCAACGGCCTGGACCGGCCGTTGGCGGCGCAGTTCGTGACCTTCGTGAAGCAGGCCGCCGTCGGCGACTTCGGGACGTCGTACTCCCTGCACCAGTCCGTGTCCACGCTGATCGCGCAGCGGCTGCCGCGTGACGCCGTGCTGCTGGGGCTGTCCACGCTGCTCACCCTCGCGGTCGCCCTGCCGATGGGGATCTTCCAGGCGGTGCGGCGGGACCGCGTCACGGACCACGTCCTCACCGTGGTCTCCTTCGTGCTGTACTCGATGCCGGACTTCTTCTTCGCGCTGCTGCTGGTCGCGGTCTTCTCGGTGCAGTGGCACCTGCTGCCGCCCCAGGCCCCACAGGCCGAGTCCGTCGGCGGCATCCTGGCCGACCCGCAGGCCCTGGTCCTGCCGGTGGTCACCCTGAGCCTGGTCAGCGTGGCCGGGTTCAGCCGGTACATGCGGTCGTCGGCCATCACCACCCTGGCACAGGACTACGTACGCGTCTCCCGCGCCAAGGGACTGCCGGAGCGGCTGGTCCTGCTCCGGCACGTCCTGCGCAACTCCCTGCTGCCGGTCATCACCGTTCTGGGGCTGGCCGCCCCGAACATCGTCGCCGGCGCGGTGATCGCCGAGTCGGTGTTCAACTACCCGGGCATGGGGCTGCTGTTCTACCAGGCCGCCACCAGCAAGGACTACCCGATCCTGCTCGGCTCGACCCTGGTGGTCGGTGTGGCCACCGTCGTCGGCAGCCTCCTCGCCGACATCGCCTACGGCCTCCTCGACCCCCGGATCCGCTATGTCGACGCTTGAACCCGTGGACCTGCCCGAACCCGAGCCTGCGCCCGAATCGCCGGGCGCGCCCGAACCCGCGGCCCCGGCGACCGCTGTGCGCGGCTCCCGCCCGCTGCTGACAGCGTTCGTGCGCAACCGGCGGGCCCTGGTCGGACTGGGCATGGTCGCGGTGATCGCCGCCTTCTGCTTCATCGGGCCGCTGCTGTACCGGACCGACCAGACCACCGTCCGGCTGGACCTGAACGATCTCGCGCCCGGCGCCGGGCATCCGCTGGGCACGGACGCCTCCGGATACGACGTGCTGGGGCGGCTGATGACGGGCGGGCAGTCGTCGCTCGAACTCGGTTTTGCCGTGGCCCTCGCCACGACCGTCGTCGGCACGCTGTACGGTGCCGTAGCCGGCTATGCCGGCGGAGTCGTCGACGCGGTCATGATGCGGGTCATCGACACGTTCCTGGCCGTCCCCGGCATCGTCCTGCTGCTGATCATGGTCAGCCTGTTCACGCCCAGCCTGTGGCTGATCGTCGTGCTGCTGTCGCTGCTGTCCTGGCTCGGGGCCGCACGCCTGGTCAGGGGCGAGGTACTCAGCCTGCGGTCGCGGGAGTTCGTCCAGGCCGCACGGATGATGGGCGGCACCTCGGGGCGCATCGTCCTACGCCACCTGGTGCCGAACGCCGCCGGCGTCATCATCGTCAGCGGCACCTTCACCATCGCCGACTCGATCCTCACCCTGTCGGCCCTGAGCTTCCTCGGACTCGGGCTGCCCCCGCCGCACGCCGACTGGGGCTCCATGCTTTCCGCCGGGCTCAACTCCCTTTACGACGGCTACTGGTGGCTGGTCTACCCGCCCGCGACGATCCTGATCACCACCGTGGTGGCGTTCAACCTGATCGGCGACGCCGTCCATGACGCCCTGGACGTCCGACTGCAACGCCCGTGACCGCTGTGACGATGCGAGGACAACACGCATGCCGCCCCTCCTCGAGGTCAGGAACCTCACCACGCACATCAGCACCCGCCGTGGCGTCGTGCGCGCCGTGGACGACGTGTCCTTCACCCTGGAAGCCGGCCAAACCCTGGGCCTGGTCGGCGAATCAGGCTGCGGCAAGTCCATGACCGGTCTGTCCCTCATGGGCCTGCTGCCACCCGGTGGCGCATTGGTCGGCGACTCCTCGGTGGCGCTGGACGGACGCGAGCTGGTCGGACTGCCCGAACGCGAACTGCGCCGGGTGCGCGGCAACGACATCGCGATGGTCTTCCAGGACCCGATGACCTCCCTGAACCCCACCAGGACCATCGGTCACCAGGTCGCCGAAGCCGTCCTGGCGCACCGTGACTGCACCCCGGGCCAGGCAGCCGACCGAGCAGCCGAGGTCCTCGGCCTGGTCGGTCTCCCGCACCCCCGCGAGCGCCTGAAGGACTACCCCCACCAGCTGTCCGGCGGCTTGCGCCAGCGGGTGCTGATCGCCATGGCACTGGCCAACGAGCCCCGGGTGCTGATCGCCGACGAGCCCACCACCGCCCTCGACGTCACCATCCAGGCGCAGATCCTCACCCTGCTGGCCGACCTGCGCGACCGGCTCGGCATGGCGATGATCCTCATCACCCACGACATGGGTGTCACCGCCGGCCACGCCGACCGGATCAACGTCATGTACGCCGGCCGCATCGCCGAGAGCGCCGGCACCGACCGGCTGTTCCACGGCATGCGGCACCCCTACACCCAGCGCCTGCTGGCCTCGGTGCCACGCCTGGACCAGGACCCGGCCAGGCAGCTACCCAGCATCCCCGGCCTGCCCCCGGATCTCACCGACCCGCCGGGCGGCTGCCGGTTCGCCGACCGCTGCTCGTACGCCACCGAGCGCTGCCGTGCCGAGGAGCCGGAGCTCACCGGCCCGGACGGCTCCGACGGCCACCGGTACGCCTGCTGGCATCCGACCAGCGGCCCCCTGCCGCCGCACGCCGTCGCCGTCGCGCCGCACCCGGACGCCGTACCGGCCACGGTCCCTGCCCGGCCGCTGCTCGAAGCGCGCGGCCTGGTCCGGGAGTTCCCGGTCCGCGGGAACCGGCTGCTCGTCCGTGGCCGGCGCGTCGTGCACGCCGTCTCCGGCGTCTCCCTCGCCCTCGGCCCCGGCGAGACCTTCGGCCTGGTCGGCGAGTCCGGCTGCGGCAAGACCACGCTCGGGCGCCTGCTGGTCGGCCTCGACCGGCCCGACGCCGGCACCGTCACCCTGGACGGCACCGACCTCGGCCACCTGCGCGGCCGTGAGCTGCGGCGACGCCGCCGCGACCTGCAGATGATGTTCCAGGACCCGTTCTCCTCCCTCGACCCTCGCATGCGGGTCGGCAGCATCCTGCGCGAACCCCTCCGGATCCAGGGCATCGGCACCGCCCGCCAGCAGAAGGCACGCATCGCCGAACTGCTCGCCGAGGTCGGCCTGCCCGAGCGGGGACTGGAGCTGTACCCGCACGAGTTCTCCGGCGGCCAGCGTCAGCGCATCGGCCTTGCCCGAGCGCTGGCGCTCACCCCGAAGCTGATCGTCGCCGACGAGCCGGTCTCGGCGCTGGACGTGTCCGTACGGGCCCAGGTGCTCAACCTGATGAAACGGCTCCAGGCGTCCCACGGACTGTCTTACATCGTCATCTCGCACGACCTCGCGGTGGTCCGCTACCTCGCGGACCGGATCGGCGTGATGTACCTGGGTCGCCTGGTGGAAGTCGGCAGTTCCGACGACATCCATCTGCGTGCCGCCCATCCCTACACCGCCGGGCTGCTCAAGGCGGTTCCGATACCGGACCCGGCAGCGGAACGGGCCAAACACGGCACCGGCATCAGCGGCGAACTGCCCAGCCCCGTCGACCCACCCTCGGGGTGTCGCTTCCGGACGCGGTGCCCGCTGGCCCGTGAGCGCTGCACGCACGAAGAACCCGCCCTGCGCCTGTTCGGCCCCGGCCACACCGCGGCCTGCCACTTCCCACTCCTGCCGGCGCTCTCGGACACCCCGGCAAACGCCGCCACGGACACCTCCGGACACTGATGGCTGGAAGCATCCCGTGGTGCCAGTCGGGAGTAGCGCTACAGGTGATCTTTGGGCCCCGGTCCGGCCCGTATCCACGGCGAGTCGGGATCTGGGTGGGATTGCGGGACGGCACCGGCACCGACCTGCCGGGATCCGCAGGAGCGTGACAATTCGGCGGCACGGCTTCGGCGCGGCCGCCGAACAGGCCGGCTGCGTGGGTCCCATCCCAGGGCTTTCCGGGATCTTCGAAGTCGAGCGGTGCGCTGGTTTCGGCTTGCTGACGCGACGTCACGCCCGCTATGGGGTCGAGCGGCTTGGCCCTGGACGCAAGGTGCCCGTCGCCCTGCGTGACCAATTCTGTTCTCCACGCAGAACGGTCCACCCCACCGCACAGCGGGCGGCGCAGCAGGCCCGCAACCTCGCCGCGGATCTCGGCGCCCACATCGAATCCCTGCGCTTCGCCCTTCGCGACCGCGATAGCGAGTACACCGGCTCCTTCGACGCCGTCTTCGCAGCGGAGGAGATGGAGGTGCTGCTCAGCACGCCACAGGCGCCGCGGATGAACGCTCACTGCGAGCGCGTGATCGGCACGATCCGCCGGGAGGCACTCGACCACGTCCTGATCATGAACGAGGGCCACGCCCGACAGATCCTCGCCGAGTACCAGCACCACTACAACAGACATCGACCACACCGGGCCCGAGACCAACGACCGCCCGAAGCTCAGGACCAGCCCGCTGCCGGGAACGACCCCCACGCGCAAAGGCTCCTACGCACCAGCGTCCTCGGCGGAGTCATCCACGAATACAGATACGCCGCTTGAACTGCAGCGATGACTTTCCGAGCCCCACACTCGAACGTCCACTTGCCGGAGAACCCGCCCCTCCCCATCGCCCTCGAAGTGCTGCCACAGGTCTCGGCCCTCGTCATACATGCGGATCCACATCGCCATGGCGCCACGCTCCCACAGGCGACAGGGCTCCTCTGCTACGGCACGCGTGCGACCACTAACGTGATCAAATACGGGCTGACCTGGACCGCCTCCGAGGGAGTGCATCGCGCATCCGCGGTGTTCCCTGGCAAGTCGTTCTGCTCAGGTGGGCGGCCTTCATCGACAAGGTGCAGGAGAGACACCGGCCGCACGAACTGGTAAGGAGCGGCCACTTGGTCGTGTGACGCGGGCGTCCTGCACCGCAGTCCAGCGGTGCCGGAGAAAACGAGCGGTCTACTTGCTGTCGGTCCAACTGTTGTCCGGTCAGCGGGCGGCGGCCTCGGTCGTCTCTGTCGCGTCCGCGAAGGTGGGGGCCGAGTTCTTGGGGCCTCGGAGGGCGATGCAGAGGAAGAGGGCACCCATGACGGTGACGCCTGCCCACACGGCTTGTTGCCAGCCGTCGACGAAGGACTGCTGGGCGGCGTGTAGCAGGTCCTGCGCGTGCGGGCCGGTGTTGTCCGCCACCTCAACGGCGTTCGCGATGCCTTCCCGGGCGGTGTCCCCAGCCGCCTGGGGGATGCCTGGAGCCTGTCGTCGATGGCGTTGCGGTAGCCGGTGGACAGGAGCGGGCCGAGCAGGGCGACGCCGAGTGCGGTGCCGAATTCGCGGGTGACGTCGTTGAGCGCGGAGGCAACGCCCTGCTTCTCGCGTGGCAGGGAGGCGGTGATGGCTTCGGTGGAGGGGGTCATGGACAGGCCCATGCCGATGCCCATGGCGAGCATGCCGGGCAGGACGCTCAGGTAGCCGCCGTCGACGGAGACGAACAGCGCCATGAGGGCCAGGCCGACGCCGGACAGAGCGATTCCCGCGGCCATGGTCGAGCGGGAACCGATACGGGCGGCGAGATGTCCGTCTTCGGCGGCATGAGCAAGAGAGAACGCAACCGCATCAAAAACCGGGTCCGCACCGCCATGAGCTCCCAGGCCCAGCTCCAAGGCCGCCACCTCGGCGGACGCCCCCCGTACGGGTACCTGATCGGCGACGCGAGGCCGCACCCGAACCCGGCCAAGGCAGCGACGGGACAGCGGATCCACCGCCTGGAGCCCGACCAGCGCTTGAGCGCTGGGACCAGCTCCTGCACCACCAACCCGGAAGGTCCCGATCGCCACGGACATCACCGGAGGCAAGCTCATCCTCGACCACCGTGATGGAGGCCGGTTCGGGAACGTGCTGTACGGCCTGCACGCCGGGGACACGGAGGGTCCGGTGAGGGTGTGGGACAGCCTGTCGGACATGTTCCGGGACCTTCTCGTCGCCCTGAGTGAGGGGACGGAGATCCGCTTGCCTAGCTATGCCGATCCGGTGACACCACACCTGACCGGCACCGGCAGCGATGCCTTCGTGAGGTGGGAGTACCGCAGAGCGGCGGCCCGAGGCATGACGCGTCGGACCGCAGCCGTGAAAAGCGGGGCAGGAATCACACCGCCCGCACGAAGCCAACATCAGGAAGTTCAGCGAAAGTCGCCCTGACGAGCCGAAGTCGGTATGTGACCTGTGGGGTGTCTCAGCCCCAAGGTGTCTCAGGCGGCGCAGCGCCCATGGACGAGACGCGACGGGCGTCGCGGCCATGTGTCGCAGCGGCCGCTCAGAGCTGGCCGTCCAGGAACATCCGTACCTCGGCGATGGTCATAGGCCCCGTGCCGTGCGCCACCGCCTCTCCCTCCTTCAGCAGGACGTAGGACGGGGCTCCGGTGATCCCGTATCGCTCGGTTGCGGCCGGACAACGCGTGATGTCGGCGCGGACGGCCGTCAGGCGGCCCGTGTAGTCGTCGGCGATGCCATCCACGACGAGGTCCATCACCCGGCAGGGCTCGATTGCCTTGGGCCATGTCCCGGTGAAGTATGCGAGGACCGGAACTCCGCTCATCCCGAGGATGAAATCGAACTCCGCGTCCTCACGGGGTCGGTGAACCCGCTTCGTCATGGAAACTCCTGACCTCACGTTCCGTCATTCCATCCCCATCATCCCTCGCACGGTGTGCCAGGCCGGCCCGGTTGGTCGTCCGGATGACCTGCCGGAAGGGAGGCGCGGGGCCGTCGCAGAACCACGGTGGTCCCGGCGGGAGCGGCCCGGCCCCCGCCCCTGGTGACCCGGCCTGGCCGCCTCGCCGGTCACCCAGCTGCAGCCCGCCGCGCGCCCGTGGGTCAGCTCGTGCCAGGACAGGGCCTTCCGCGACGACATGAAAGCACCGGTTCCAGTCGAGCCGTATCTGTCACCGCGCTTCTCAGAGACAACGCCCCCGACGGGCTTCCCGAGGCCTTGTCTCGTCTTCACATCAACCCTCGGTCTCAGCCGGCCAATACCGCTCTTCCCGGGCCGCATGAGCCAGCTGATGGCACCGAGAACGAGGCACGATTCCTGGACCGCTCGCGGACGCGGTCGTGGACGGTCGAAGTACGCGTCAGCTGACCCGAAGACCGACCGCCAGCGTCAGTTCAAGGACCCGGTGTGGCGACGCGAGATCCGGAAACAGCTCCCGCAGCTGCGACATCCGGTACCGGACCGTCTGGGGATGGACGAACAACGCCGCCGCCACCTCGTCCCGCCTGCCCTGGTGCAGCAGCCACGCCCGCAATGTCTCCTCCAGCCGCCGTGCGGTGGCGACAGGCAAGGTCCGCAGCGGTGCGAGGGCTCGGGCACGCAGGTCTGCGAACGCGGCCGCGTCGGCGCTCAGCACCAGCTCGGACAGGTGGTCCTCGGTGTCGCGAATATCAGAGGAGAGGGAGCGCGCACGTACGGCTCGTGCGTACGAGGCGGACGCACGAGCCCATGGCCGGGCCGGGCCGACCACGGCGGTGCGGTCGGTGAGCTGCCGCAAGAGATGTGATCGGTCGGCATCGGGGACGAGCAGCACACCGGTGGCGTCCGGCAGATCGTCGAGGACGAGGGTGCTCGGGTCGAGCGTGCGGTAGGCGGGCCGGGCCTGGGCGGCGGGCAGCAGGACCGCGGTCAGCGAAACCGGAGGCTGCCACCCGGCCCGTTGAACAGAGGCCAGCAGCACGTCCGGGCTCGCGCCGGCGAGGAGGTCGCGGGCCAGGTGCTCCAGGTGGCGCTCCTGGGCCCTGCCCCGGGCGGCCAGTTCGTCGGCGTGGCCCGCGGCGCTCGCGGCGGAGAGCTCGTCGATGTAGGCGAAGGTCAGCTCGGCGAACTTGGCGACCTCGGCGGCGGGCAGACCCGCGGGTACGGCACCCGCCGCCAGGCATCGCCAGGCCACGCGGGCACCGACGCGGTAGGCGCTGAGCAGAGCGTCCATCGAACGGCCGTCGCGCACCTCGCCGCGGCCCAGCTCGTAGGCGGCGTCGCCGGCGTCGCCGCCCGTGGCGTTCCCGCTCGCGAGGTCCAGGTAGTTACCCAGGGCGGTGCGGACGGCTCGGCGGATGGTGACGCCCATGCGGCCCGAAAGAGCGTTGGCGTAGGAGGGGACCTCGTCGATGATCGCCTCTACGACCTCATCGGCGGTGCTCGTCAGCGCGGCCCGAAGTGCGGTGACCGTCGTCTCATCCAGGGCCAGTTCGCTGGCCCTCTCGATTGCATGACTCACGTTTTTGTTCCCTGCGAACAATTCAGTCGACCAGATTCACGTCCTGCGGTCAGGACTTTACGCCCTGCGGCGCAGCAAGCTGGAGCCATGACGAGTGCAGCGCTCCGCAGCAGGGCGTGGAAACTGCTGGAGATGGTCACGACGCCGCTGCTGCCGTCGGACTACCTCGATCTGGTCAGCCCGCTGCGTGCGGGCGCCGACCTGCGTGGGCGCATCGAGGCCGTGCACCCCGAGACGGATGACGCCGCGACCATCGTGATCAGACCGGGACGGGGCTGGCGCGGCCACACAGCCGGTCAGTACGTGCGGATCGGGGTCGACGTCGACGGCGTGCGCCTGTGGCGTGCCTACTCCCTCACCTCGCCGACCAACCGCCCGGACGGCCGCGTCACGATCACCGTGAAGGCGATCCCGGACGGCAAGGTCAGCAACCACCTGGTCCGCAGGGCGAAACCGGGCACGCTGATCCAGCTCGACCAGCCGACCGGTGACTTCGTGCTGCCGAAGGCCAAGCCCGCCAAGGTGCTCTACCTGACGGCCGGCAGCGGCATCACGCCCGTGATGGGCATGCTGCGCGACACCGAGTTCGACGACGTCGTCATGGTCCACTCCGCGCCACAGCCGCAGGACGTGATCTTCCGCAACGAACTGCACGACCTGGTCGCGGACAAGAAGCTGCGGCTCACCGAGGTGCACACCGACACGGACGGCATGCTCGACATCGCCCGTCTCGACGAACTCGTGCCCGACTGGGCCGAGCGCGAGACCTGGGCCTGCGGGCCCGCGGGCCTGCTCGACGCCGCCGAAGAGCACTGGACCGAGCACGGCGTACAAGAGCGCCTGCACACCGAACGCTTCCGCCCCGGCATCGTCGTCACCGGCGACGGCGGCGAGGTCACGTTCAGCGCCACCGGCAAGACCGTCGACGCGGACGGCGCCACGCCGTTGCTGGACATCGGCGAGGAGGCCGGCGTGCTCATGCCCTCCGGGTGCCGCATGGGCATCTGCTTCGGCTGCATCACGCCGCTCAAGGCGGGCGCCGTCCGCGACCTGCGCACCGGCGAGATCACCGCGGCCGAACCGGGCGTCCTCATCCAGACCTGCGTGTCCGCCGCGGCGGGCCCCTGCGACATCGAACGGTAGGAGCACCTTGACCGCCATCGACCCCACCGCCCACCTGACCGCCGAGCAGATCGAGGAGCTCGGCCGCGAACTGGACGCGATCCGCGACGAGGTGATCGCCGGCCGCGGCGAGAAGGACGCCGCCTACATCCGTAGGGTCATCGCGGCGCAGCGCAAGCTCGAACTGGTCAGCAGGGGCGTGCTGCTGTTCTCGATCTTCCCGCCCGCGTGGCTGCTCGGCACCGCCGGTCTGTCCGTGGCGAAGATCATGGACAACATGGAGATCGGCCACAACATCCTGCACGGCCAGTGGGACTGGATGCGCGACCCGAAGATCCACTCCACCACCTGGGAGTGGGATCACGTCTCGCCGGCCGACCAGTGGAAGCACTCGCACAACGAGTTGCACCACACGTACACCAACGTGATCGGCAAGGACAACGACCTCGGCTACGGCATCATGCGCGTCGACGAGGACCAGAAGTGGCACCCGTTCCACCTCGGCCAGCCGCTGTGGAACTTCATCAACGCCTGCTTCTTCGAGTACGGCATCGCGGCGTACGACCTGGAGCTCGGCAAGAACCTGCACAAGCGCCGCCGCAAGAACCCGGAGTTCCGCGCGCGGGCCAAGGCCGTGGGCCGCAAGATCCGCAAGCAGGTGCTCAAGGACTACGTGATCCACCCGCTGCTGTCGGGCCCGTCGTTCCTCACCACGCTCGCCGCCACGTTCACCGCGAACCTGGTCCGCAACATCTGGTCCCACTCGGTGATCATGTGCGGGCATTTCCCCGAGGGCGTGCAGGTCTTCGAGCGCCGGTCGATCAAGGGCGAGACGCGCGGCCAGTGGTACCTGCGCCAGATGATGGGCTCGGCGAACATCAGCGGCAGCAGGGCCATGCACTTCATGACCGGCAACCTGTCGCACCAGATCGAGCACCACCTGTTCCCGGACCTGCCGAGCAACCGGTACGCCGAGGTCGCGGTGAAGGTGCGCGCGCTGTTCGAAAAGTACGAGCTGGAGTACGTCACCGGGCCGCTGCCCAAGCAGGTGTTCTCCGCGTGGCGCAAGGTCTTCCGGCTCTCGCTGCCGAACAAGAAGCCCAAGGTCAAGACGCCGGAGCGCGAGCAGGAACTCGTCGCGGCCTGATTCCCGGTATGGGTTCAGATCTTTCGGCCGTACCGGCGGCACCACCGGGTTCGGTGAGATCCGTTGCCGTGGTCGGGCCGGTAGTCGGGTGCGTACGCGCACTCGGACTGCCGACGGGCGGGCTGGGTGGAAGGCATGGGCTGTGACGAGGACACTGCCGGAACCGATGCTCGCCGCACCTGTGTCCGACCCTGCGCTGCCGCCGGGGTGGGCGGGTGAGCCGGAGCAGGACGGGGGGGCGGGCCCTGGTCTGCATCGACGTGGGCAGGGTAGTGCCGCACTCACGGCGGGGCACGAGCCTGGCGGCTTCGTCCCCGGAGATCGAATGCGGGAGCAGCCGGCCGCCGGACGCGACGGCACCGGACGGCGTTGTGCGACCTGCACGGGTGTCTCAGGCGACTTTCCCCGATCGGCCCCTTCAGTGGCGAGCCGCCCCGTCACCGGCGGAACCTCCGCGCAGATCAAGGTGTTGATCGTCGACAAGGCACCAGGGCATGGCGCTGCTCACGAGCCGTTGTGCGTGGTGAGCAGTCGCGTCTGGGCGGCCGTTCGCTCCCTCTGTCGCCAGGTTCCGGGCGGTTCTCCGTGGTGGCGCCGGAAGGCTGCGGCGAAGGCGAAGGGGGAGCCGTAGCCGACGGCGTCGGCGATCTGGGGCAGGGTGAGATCGTCGGCGCGCAGGTGGTCGCGGGCGAGGGTCATGCGCCATTCGGTCAGATACTGCATGGGGGCCTGGCCGAGAGCCTCCCGGAACACCCGCGCGAAGGCGGCCCGGGACAGGCCGCTGACCGCGGCGAGTTCGGGGACCGTCCACGGGTGGGCCGCGTTCTCGTGCATGGCTTGCAGCGCGGCTCCCAGCCGCGGGTCCGCGGCCGCCCGGTACCAGCGCGGTGCGGTCGCACTGCGACGAAAGTCGCTGCGGATGGCCAGGACGAGCAGCAGGTCCAGGAGGCGGTCCAGGACGATCTGCTGGGCGAGCTCGTTGCGGACCAGTTCGCGGGACAGCAAGGTGATCACGTCCCGCAGCGGATCGTCATCGGCCGCCGAGAGGGTCATGACCTGGGGCAGCGCGTCCAGCAGCCCGCTGCCGACATCGCCGGAGAACTGGTAGGCGCCGCACAGGAAAACGGTGGCCTGCGGGTTGTCCCCGGGGCGCGACTGGGCGTGGCGTGCCCGGAACTCCTCCGGCTCCAGGCAGGCGGCGCCCGGCTCATGCCCGATGTAGTGGTCCGGTCCGCCGCGTACCAGGGTGACGCTTCCCGGTATGAGCTCCACGGTGCTGTCGGGGGTGTTCAGCCAGAGGTAGCCGCGGCCGCGGACGACCGTGTGTACCGACAGCTGTATCGAACCGCCCAGCCGCAGGCCCCACGGCGGCTCGACGACCGTCCGCGCGAACACCGCGCCGGTGGCGCGTGCCCGCACCAGGTGGTCCGCCAGCAGGTCCATGGGATCAGCTTGACCAGCACGAGCATCCAGGGTCAAGGTGTGAGAGCTTCACGTAAAAATCCGAGCAGATCACGCATGGATTGTCTCGCTCTGGGCTTCGAGCATGGAGTCATGAACAACGAAGCATCCATCGCACTCATCCTCGGCGGCACCGGCCGGACCGGCTCGCTGCTGGCCGACGCGCTCGCCCGGCGAGGGATCATCCCCCGTACCGCGGCACGAAGCGGAGCGGACGTCCGGTTCGACTGGGACGCCCCGGTCACCCACCAGGCCGCCCTGGACGGCGTTGACCGTCTCTATCTGGTGACACCCACCGCGCGTATCAGCTACGCCGGCCAGGTCAGGGCCTTCCTGGACCTCGCCGAGGCGGCCGGCGTGCGCCACGTCACCTACCTGAGCGTGTACAACGCCGACCAGGCGCCGACGGAGGTCGACATCGCGGCCGTCGAGGCCGATCTGGCGTCCCGGCACGGCATCACGCACTCGGTCCTGCGCACGTCGTGGGTGATGCAGAACTTCGCCGACGACCACCTCCCGATGATCGACGGAGCGATCATGGTCCCTAGCGCCGGCGGCAGGGAAGCCTTCGTCGACGCGGCCGACATCGCGGCGGTCGCGGTCCAGACGCTGCTGGACCCGGCAACCCACGCCGGCGCCACCTACTCGCTCACCGGCCCGCAGGCCCTCACCTTCCAGGAGGTCGCGGACATCATCGCCGCCGTGAGCGGCCGCCCCGTCGCCTACCACGACATCGACCAGGAAACGTGGATCAATGGCGCGCTCGCCGCAGGAGTCCCCGCCGACTACGCGGTGATGATGCGCTGGCTCACCGGCAGCGTCATCGCCGGCAACGGTGCTACGCCCACCGGCGACATCGAGAAGGTCACCGGCCGGCCGGCCACCACCTTCCGCGCGTTCGCCGAGCGCACCGCCCACGCCTGGACCCCGGAGGCGAAGTGACCAAGACCGTTGACGACAAGGCTCCCTTCGGGGCGGACAGCCCGTTCTTCCGCATCATCAAGGAGGGGCTGGACGGCCTGGTCGACGGGGAGGACTACTACGACCTCCTCGCCGAGGACGTGGTCTTCGAGTACGTGATCACCGTGCCGGGCTACCCCCGGCGGGTCGAGGGACGCCAGGGGATCATCGACCTGTACAGCGACTACGGGGACTACATCAAGCTGCGCGGCGCGGACAACCTCCGCGTTCACCGGGACCCCGAGACCTCGACGGTCGTCCTGGAGTACGAGGTCCACGGCACGTCGGCGGTGACGGGACGGCCCTACGACAACCGCTTCGTCTCCGTCGTGACCGTCAAGGACCGCAAGGTGACGCACTGGCGCGACTACCTGGATCCCATCGCCGTATTCGACGCGCAGGGATGGCCAGAGGACCGGCGCTCGTAACAGCCGGCGCACCCGCCGAGGCCACCGTCACCCAGAGGCGATCGGCTTCCTCACCAAGGCGCTCAACGCCTGAGCCGTGGCGACCGCCTTCAAGACGTCACGGGGAGAGAGGCGCAGCGTGCGCTCCGCCTTCTCAGGCGAGCGATGTCCGCGGTCAGGACGTCGGTCTGCGGGCGGGGTACGTCGGGTGTCTTGAGGAGCCCGGCGAGGATCTTCGCAGGGGTGAGCGGTAGTAGGTGGCGCGCGAGACGCCGCTTCTTTGCACAGCATGGAGATGGTCGGGGCGCCGCTGGTGTGTTCGGGGGTTCCGGTCACGATTCGCTCAAAGGTGTCGATGACGGCCTGGTCCGTACCCGGTCGTGGCGATGGCGCGTTCCGCCGCGACCTCGGCGGCGAAGCCGGAGACGGAGGCGCCTGCGTAGCCTTCGAACAGGGCGAGTTCGGCGTGCTGGCACTGCCGGGTACTCAACCGCCACGGCATGTGGTCCTCCGCCCCTTCCTCACCCCCCGGTTCTTCATGAGCGGACGCGCCGTTACCCGGCGACGGCGCGGCCGTGTGGAGCGGCACGTAGGGGGCGTCCTGGGTGCTGAACAGCTCGTTGAGGTGGTCACGGAAGTCGTTCGAGCACGGCCCATTCGGCTTCCTCGCCGGAGAGCTTGCGGCCCTTGAGGACCCTGCCACGCAGCTTGTGACGGATACGGCCGTGCGCATGTGGACCGGTTCGGTGGCAAGTTCCGTCGGGCCAAGGCCCTGCCGCCACGGGCGTCCGCTGTCGGCAGATGCCGTGTGACACCAGGGCAGAGCTCAGGGAGTGTCGCTGTCTGCCTCTTGCGGTCGCATGAAGTCAAGGTCGTCGCCCCATGCGTCCAGCACCTCCTCGTGTCCGGCCTCTCGGGCCGCCTTCTCGACAAGGGTGAACAGGCGCCGCTGCAGGGTCACGTCGCCTGTTGCCGAGATGCGGTCCACGGCACGGAGCAGCACGTCGGTGTCCCAGCCCGGCAGCGGGTGCCGGGCGAGTTCCCACTCCAGGTACTTGTTGTAGGGGCGGGGGCGACGGTGGAGAGCGAACAGCAACTCGAGCAGGAGCCGCATGCTGTCGGCCGCGTCGAGACGTGCGGCCAGAGCCCTGCCGTCCCGGTGGTTCTTGAGGGAGCGGTAGAGGGAGTTGGCGTAGGCGTCGAGCCATCCGCCGGAGCCCCGGAACGCCTCGTCCGCATCCAGCCGGGCCCAGTCGGCAAGGATGCGGGCGATGCCTCCGTCGAGCCGGTCGAGCACGATCTGGGCACGGGCGAGGGCATAGCGTTCCCAACCAGGTATCCCGGCCCCGCGGAACTCGGTGAGAGTGACGACAACGAGGTCGAGCTCGGCGCTGCGGTGACCCGCGAACCGGGTCAGGTCGGTCCTGGCGTCATCGGCAACGACCACGTACAGGTCGTGGTCGGAGTGCGGGGTGATCATGCCGTCGTGGGCCTGGGAACCTTTGAGGACGAGGCCGACGACGGCTGAATCAGCGGCAGCGAGTTCGACGAACGCGTCGTAGGTGATGGGCTGCTGAGCAGTCATGGGGTGGATCTCCGGTGAGGTGATGACGGGTATGCCTGCTGGGGCGACCTCGTTACGAGGCGCCCTGCACCGTCCGCGGCTGCACGTGGCTGCCGCCCGGAAGATCAACGCACGCCTGGACTCTATCGCCCAGCCGGGCCATGGGATGGGGCATGGGGAGACGTCAAGTTGCTGGTAATGCGCGACCGACGAGCTCACTTCAGAAGAGCCGCACCCATCGCCCGCCCTCCCTCAGCCACTGGGGTGGGCAGACCGGCCATAGAACAGCGAGCTTCACTCGTTTGGGTCAACATTCTGTTGCGCGGTGCGGTGATCCACTCTGGTCGGGCAAGTCGATGGGTAGGGCCGGACACGCACGACGGCTGAGGGGAGGCGCCGGCTATGACAGCGTGGCATCAGCCGGTCGGACAGGCCCCCGCCTCCGCTGCGGACCAGGTCCTTGTCATGGACTGGGCCCGCAATTGGGCTCCCCACTCCTCCTCCGAGAACCCGCACCGGGCCGGACCCACCTCCTGGCCGGCCTGCTGTGCTGCGGCGTGTGCAGCCGCCGTATGGAATTTCACCGGAGTCACCACCGTCCCGGCCACCGGTGCCGCCACGGCCACTCCAGCGCCACCCGCCCACAACCCAACCAAGCCACCCCGAGGGCCCCGAAACGAAAAACACCCGCCCTGGCCGAAGGCCACGAACGGGTGCCGATGTCCCCTGCCCTGAAACCGGGCGCCGCGGGGCAACTCTGTGTCCGAGGGGGGATTTGACCACTGACGATACGGTCGTGGTCGCGCAAGGACACCTCGCGGTACCGGATCCACGGCGTGCTCCCAGCGTCTCCCCGTGAGAGCCATTACCAAAGAGAACTGCTCGCGGACTGCTCGGAGAAGCCCCTGGCCGTATGGCCTGCATGGTGATCAAGATGTCGGGCATAGCCTCACCGGCGGTGGACGCTGACGGCATAGCCGCCGCCATCGTAAGGGACCGCGTCCCAGGTGGCGAAGCGGTCCACCAGGGTAAGGCCGACCGCGGCGCAACACTCGTCATACTCCGGCAGGGTGATGCCGGGCGGCACCGGCAAGTGGGCCTCGTCCAGGCCGAAGCCCGCGACCATCAGACCACCCGGGCGCAGGACCCCGGCCAGGCGCTTGACCACCGTGGCCTCGGTGCCGGCAGCAAGCAGCGGGAAAACGTTGCCCGCAGCGACCACGAGATCGAAGTCCGCTGCGAGGCCGAGCGGGGCCGGCTCGAACTCGGCCAGATCGACCTGGAACCACGGCAGGCCAGGCGCCTGCTTCTGCGCCACTGCGAGCATCGACGCATCAAGATCCACCCCGGCACACTCATACCCGAGTTCCGCAAGCCGGATCATGACCCGTCCGGTACCGCACCCGGCGTCCAGCACCCGCGCTCCGGCAGGCACAAGCGCTGCGCAGAACCGCGCCTCACCGTGCACATCCTTCCCGCTACGGGCCAGATCCGTGAACCGTGCAGCGTAGCCCTGCCCGGACATCCCCCCGGTCAACTCCTGCCAACGGCTCATGACGCCAACTATAGGTCGACCGCGTGCCATTGCATCCGACCAGGTCAGGCAGAGCGTCCCCCTCGGGCACCTCGACGGAAAGGGCCGGGCTCGAGCACCAGGAGATCTTGACCTGGACGGTGTGCACGCCCGGGGAGACCTCACTCGGGCACGCTTCGCCCGGCCACAGGTCTCCGGCACTCCTCCCGTCCATGCAGACCTTGTAGCGCCGCAGTTGCGCCTAACTCTCCGGCTCATCCCGGTCTACCGAAATTTCTGTCGTATCGTCCGCCCTGCTGGGAACGGACATGGAAACCGCATGGAGGTCGGACTTCGCACCCCTGAAGTGCCTGGGCAGCATGAAGCGCGGTCCACCGAAGAACCCTATGGACAGCTGCGCGAGAAATCCGGCCAAGAAGACGGCCAGCCCGAGAGCTGCGCCCCCCAGGGCGGCCGGGTTCTCCTTGGCCGCACTCCCCGCCGGGGGCAGCCACGCTCCGCCATGCTCGTCACGGCAGCGCGTGTGCGGGACCGCCCTTCCTGACGGTCCGTCATGTAGTTGCAACCGTACGCCGCAACGCTTCCCGCTCCGGCGAGTGCCTTGGTGGCTCCGAGCGACATGAGCCTTGGGCTGAGCAGGGCGGTCCGCAACAGCCCGGTCCCGGTGCTCTGCACCTCCAGAACCCGGTTCGCCTCGGCCACCCCTTCCGCGGAGCTGCCGCTGTTGACCGCCAAGATGAGCGCCGAGGGGGTGGATGTGCTGAGGTACGACTGCGCGCCGCCGATACCGGTGACGAGAACGCCCGTCGTCGGGCCTCGCGCAGGGCGCGCAGCAGCCCGGGTGCACGGCCGGCGAGCAGGTCGACGACGGCTGTCGTGCAGGCGTGGGCGAACGCCCGTCGTGCTCCGCCCAACTGCGCACCACCATGAACGACCTGGCGGAGCAGGCGGCGGCTCCGAGGTCGGGCAGACCGTCGACTCCCGGTTCCCCGGCACCGGCTACGCCCTCGTGCACTACGACGACTCCAGCTCGTCCCCCGCCAGCTCCGGGATGACGTGCCGGACCCCGCGTCCACGCAGGTAGGCGCGGGTGCGACGGTTGCTGTAGCCCTTGTCGGCGCTGACGCTGCCGGGTGTCGTGCGAGGCCGGCCGGTGGCCAGGCGGGGCACCCGACAGCGTCACCAAGCGGCCGGCCGTCTGCGGCGCGGGAGCACCGGTGGCCGGCCACCCGGGCTTCGACAAGGAGCGGTACGCCAAGCGCAACACTGTCGAGCGGGCGATCAACAAGCTGAAACAGTTCCGCGCGGTCGCGACCAGATACCACAAACGCGCCGACGTCTACCTCGGCACCGTCACCGCCGCAGCACTCGTCATCTGGCTCCGCTCATGATCGCCAGGGTTGTGGACCTGTGCCTTCCAGGCCGAGCCGGAGCGGGTGACGGGGGCGGACTTCCAGGTCTTGCCGCCGTCGGTGGAGGCCCAGAAGCGGCAGGACTTGGGGGGCACCTTGGTGAACTTCGCATCAGGGCCCTGGGAGCCGCGCTCGGGACTGACGGTGACCGTCGTAGTGCTGCCCGCCGCGGCCTGGTTACGGTTGTTCAGGCCATCGGGGACAAAGCTGGTCAGGAACACGGGCGCGACAACCGACTCGGCCGGGTCAGCCTTGAACCGCCAGTCGAGGGTGATGCGCGGTGAGAGCATGCCGGACGGGAAGGTGATGCCGGGGCGGTAGCGGTGGGCATCGACGGCCAGCCGGTACCAGCCGGTCGCGTGGACGGCCGCGGAGAACTCGGCGTCGCCGGTGCCCCAGTCGGTCAGGGTCTGCTTCTTCACGGTGGTGCCGCCCTTGTACAGGGCCACCGTCTCCTTCGTGATGTCGGCGCCCCAAACGCCCGCGTCGGGGTCACCGATCAGGGCGTCCGGAAGAAAGCCGACGGACTTCTGTCCGACGGTCGGCAGGTAGTGCAGCGGACCATAAGCGGCCCGGCCGACGGACTGGGTGAAACTCTGGCCCGCCTTCAGCGTCCTGGGCGAGGGGCAACCGCTGCTGACGCCCTCCCTGTTGCTTCCTGCAATGTCGTCACGCGGCTGCCACCGCCCGGGAGTCACATGGACGCCGGCGCTGTACGGCGCGTCATCGTCGCGGACGCCGGCGTACAGGTCGTACGTACAGTCCCTGACCTTGGGCTCCGCCTGGAGCGCGGTGTCGATCTGAGTGCCCATCTCCGTCCCACTGCGCACCGCGAACCGCACCGTCGCCAGCCCCGAGCGCCTGAACGACCCGCCGGGCGCGGCCGGGATCCCTGTGCTGTTCTTCACCGCGACGTAGGTGTCGTTGCCCGTCCACTGCGCCATGAACGCGAACTGCAGCAGCTTGGAGGAGTTCGGGATGGCGTAGAGGGACCCCGCGTCGTTCCAGCCGCCCGCGGCGAAGGCGGAGGGCATGTCGGCGTGGGCATCGCACACCTCGGCGCTGATCCGCGCCGGCCCGGTCACATCGGCTGGAGTGTCCAGTGACACCTTCACCGCCCGGCCCTTGCGCGCGTCGAGCGTCACCGACTTCGCCCCGGACACCGACACGACCTGCGCGCCGATGGTGTCAGTCCCCAGGCCGTTCGTGGTGCTCTCGTAGATGTCGGTCATCACGATGAACCGCCCCGTCGGCAGGCTGATCCGCTTGCCGGACTTGACGGTGCGCATCTCGTCCGACGACGCGTTGACGACGGTGACCGTCGTCGACACCTTCCCCCCGTGCCGCCCCAGCGTGGTGACGGCCAGTGAGCCCGACGCCGCCTGGGCGGACGCGGCCGGAACGACCAGCGGCGCCAGCACGGCCATGCCGGCGAAAGCGAGCGGTATCCGTCGCACAGTCATCGAATCCCCCTCCAGACCCCCGAAGCCGGCTCACCGTAAACCTTCCCGACTGCCCCTTCGTCAAAGGGGTTCAGGATCGCGACGGCAAGTTGTTACCGAGTGGTAGCGGATGTCCATCCGGCCCCTCTAAGCTCTGCGCGTCCCTGGGCACCACGAAAGGATCTGGCATGCTCATGATCCGCAGAATCCGGACCGTGCTTCTGACGGCCTCGGCCCTGCTGCTCGGTGCGGTGGCGATGCCCGCCGCGCACGCCGACGACGTCGGCGGGCAGACGCTGGCCGGGGTCTCCGGCACGGGCATCCACAACACGTACGACGACAAGTCCACGTACACCTACCTGGCCAACGCCCTGGACACCGGCACCTCCCTGGTCGAACTCGACACCTGGCACAACGTGTTCAACGGCAAGTGGGACGTGAGCCACAGCAACCCGCTGGGCAGTGACAACAACTGCGTGCAGGCGAGCACGGCCGCCGACCTCTACACCGGTGACCGCAACCAGAACCTCGACAGCTGCCTCGACGACATCCGGATCTGGCTCCAGGCTCACCCCACGAGCCACCCGGTCATGGTCAAGATCGAGATGAAGAACGGGTTCTACAGCACCCTCGGCATGACGCCGACCACGTTCGACAGCTACGTCAAGACGCACCTCGGCAGCGTCCTCTACACGCCCGCCGACCTGCTCACCAAGAGCGACGGCTCGCAGTACGCGGATCTCGACACCGCCGCGAAGGCGAACAACTGGGCGAGCTACGGCTCACTCGCCGGCCGGGCGATCGTGGAGATCATCCCCGGCACCTTCGAGCAGGCCGTGAGCCCCGCCTCCTCGTGGTCGGACGTGGTCTACGCCCAGCACCTCAAGGACCTCGCCGCCGCGGGGAACATCAGCCAGGCGGCGGTCTTCCCGAGCGTCCTCGGCGCCCAGGCCGTCGACCCGCGCACACGCTACAGCAACATCACGCTGCGCCCCTGGTTCGTGGTGTTCGACGCGGACGCGGGCGCCTGGGTCGGCGACGGCAACACCGAGTGGTACACCACCAACCACTATCTGACGGTCGTCACCGACGCCCACGACGTCTCGCCCGCGCTGAGTTCCTCCGCGCCGTCGCTGGCCGACGCCCAGGCCCGGGTCGCCCTGCTCGCCGCCGACGGGGCCTCGTACATCTCCTCGGACTGGATCACCGCCCCGGCCGACGGCGTCCTCAGCGACGTACTGCTCCGTGGCTGACGCCCGCCGCCCGCGGGCGCTCCTGCGTGTCCTCACCACGGGTGCCGCGGCCCTCGCACTCGCCGTGTCCGGCCAACTGGCCGGCGCGGCGGGGGCGGTGGCCGCGACCGCCCCCGTGTCTCTGGTCAACCCGTACATCGGCACCGGCGGCAACGGCGACTTCAGCGCCGGGAACACCTTCCCGGGCGCAGACGTGCCGCACGGCATGCTCCAGTGGTCGCCCGACACCTCGTCACGCCCCAAGGGCGGCGGCTACGACTACTCCGACTCGGCCGTCTCGGGCTTCAGCCTCACCCATGTCTCCGGCGTCGGCTGCGACGCGGCCGGGGACCTGCCGATCCTGCCCGTGGTCGGTCCGCTCGGCTCGGACCCCGCCTCGACGACCGAGTCCTTCGCGCACTCCGACGAGACGGCCTCGCCCGGCTCCTACTCCGTCAGCCTGGGCAACAGCACCAGCGTCGCGCTGACCACCAGCACGCGTGCCGGCATCGGCCAGTTCACCTTCCCGTCCTCCACCCAGGCGAGCCTGCTCCTCAAGGTGCAGGACACACAGACGCCGTACGCCTCCTCGACGCTCGGCCTGTCCGGCGGCGACACGGTGACCGGGTCGATCACCAGCACCGGCTTCTGCGAGGACACCACCCCGATCACGCTCCACTACGCGATCACCTTCGACCACCCGTTCACCGCCACCGGCACCTTCACCGGCGGCGAGTACCTGACGTTCGACACCACGAGCAGCAGGACGGTGGAGGCCCGGGTGGGCATCTCCTACACCTCGGTGGCGGAGGCCGCGGCCAACCGGGACGCCGAGGTGACCGGGAAGACCTTCGCGGCCGTCAAGGCGGCGTCGGCGGCGGCGTGGAGCGCCGAGCTGTCGAAGATCGCCGTCACCGGCGGCACCCCGGACCAGCAGACCGTCTTCTACACCGCGCTCTACCACGCCTCGCTCTTCCCCGCCGTCATCAGCGACGCGGACGGCTCCTACCGGGGCTTCGACGGCGCGGTGCACACGGTGGGCAGCGGTCACTCGGCGAAGTACGCCGACTTCTCCACCTGGGACACCTACCGCTCACAGGCCCAACTCACCGCGTTGCTCGACCCGTCGGCCGCGTCCGACATGGCGCAGTCGGTCGTCGACGACTACCAGCAGGGCGGCACGCTCACCAAGTGGGGCATGGAGACCGCCGAGACGCACATCATGGTCGGCGACTCCGCCGTTCCACTGCTCGCCGGCTACCACGCCTTCGGCGCGCGGAACTTCGACACGTCGACGGCCCTGTCCGCCATGGTCAGGGAACAGACGACCAACACGGACGTCACACCCGGCGTGACCTACCTGGACTCCTTCGGCTACCTGCCCACCAACTCGCTCTACGGCTGCTGCCACGAGTACGCCACGACGTCCACCCAACTCGAGTACGACACTGATGACTTCGCGCTCTCGGCGTTCGCGGGCGCGCTCGGTGACACCGCCACGCAGAAGAAGTTCCAGGACCGGGCGCAGGACTGGGAGAACATCTACAACTCGTCCTCCGGCTACATCCAGCCCCAGCACTCCAACGGCCGCTGGATGGACGGCTTCAACGCCAAGCTGATCACCGGCACCTCGTCCAACGACTTCGCCGAGGGCGACGCCTTCACCTACACCCCGATGATCCCCTTCAACCTCGCCAAGCTGGCGTCCCTGGAGGGCGGCACCTCGTCCCTGGCGTCGTACCTGGACGGCGTGCTCGGCGGCTTCCAGGGCCTGGGCAGCGTCATCGGCACCCAGTCCAACATGGGCAACGAGCCCAGTATCGGGCTGCCTTGGGAGTACGACTGGGTGGGAGAGCCGTACAAGACGCAGTCCACCGTGCGGGCGGTCCAGGACCAGCTGTGGACCAACACAGCGGGCGGGCTGCCCGGCAACGACGACCTCGGCGAGATGAGCGCCTGGTACGTGTGGTCAGCCCTCGGCCTCTACCCGGAGATCCCGGGCACCGCCGACCTGGCCATCGGCAGCCCGATGTTCACTTCGGCGGTCGTCACGGCCGGCGGACACACGCTCGCGGTCAACGCCCCGGCGGCGGCGGACGGTTCGCCGTATGTACAGTCGCTGAGCCTCAACGGCGCCTCCTGGAACAAGGCGTACGTACCGGCCTCGTACCTCAGCAGCTCCGCAGAGCTGGACTTCACTCTCTCCTCGTCCGCCAACACCTCCTGGGCCGCAGCCAGTTCCGCTGCTCCGCCGTCCTACGACGGCACCCCGGGCACCGGAGTGGCGCAGCCCAGCGGCACGCTCACCGAGACCGCCACCGGCAAGTGTGTCGACGACGCCGACGCGGGCACGTCGAACGGCACCGCCATCCAGATCTACACCTGCAACGGCACCAGCGCGCAGACCTGGAAGGTCGTCCCGGACGGCACCCTCCAGGTGCTCGACGACTGCATGGACGTGACAGACGGCGCGACCACCTCCGGCACGAAGGTCCAACTGCACACCTGCAACGGCACCCAGGCCGAGCAGTGGCAGGCGAACTCGTCCGGCGAGATCGTCAACCCGGCCTCCGGCCTCTGCCTCACCGATGCGAGCAACGGTGCCACCAACAAGACCCAGCTGACCATCGCCACCTGCACGGGCAGCGTCGGCCAGCGCTGGACGGTCCCGTCGTCCGGGTGACGCATGTTGAAGAAGTGCCGAAGAAACACCCGGCGTGGTGTCAGCGGTTCCGGCGTTGTGCTGCGATGGCCGACGTCGGAACCGCTGCCGTTTCGGCCCTCGCCCTCGCTCTGCTCCCCTGCCAGGGCGCATCCGCTACGCCCCCGGCCGCGTCCACGGCCTCGACCCGTACCGTACGCTCCCCGCAGGACGTTGCGCTTGCCGAAAACCTCATCCGTTCAGTCAGGCGGCATGTTGATACTCGCGGAGGATGCCGCCGAGTCGTTGGCGTCGTCGTATGGCGAGGCGGTTGATCTGTTCGGGATCGGTGATCGGCGGGGGCAGGGGGTGCAGCGGGCGGGCGTTGGCGATGCCCTGATGGGGCCGGTGGGAGTTGTAGAAGTCTTCGGACTCGCGTAGCGCGTGGACCAGGTGCCGCTGGTTCCAGATCAGGGTGCGGTCCAGCAGTTCGCGTCGGCAGGTCTGCACCCACCGTTCCGTGATCGAGTTCATGCGCGGCATCCGTACCCCGCTCAGCACCACCTCGATCCCCGCGTCGCTGAGGACGGTGCCGAACAGGGCGGGAAACTTTCCATCCCGGTCCCGGATCAGGAACCTGGCGCGGCAGCCGGCGTCTTCGAGGTCCATGACGAGGTTCTTCCCAGCCCGCGTTACCGCTGGAAGGTGATGCCGTGGCGGGCGAGCAGGCAACGTAATGTCTCGCGGCCGATTCGGATGATCCGGCCGTGGACTTTGCGCAGGTAGGCACGCAGGTAGGCGACGAGCTTGCGCAACGACCAGTGGGTAAAGGGCTGGCCGAACCTGACCGGTCGGGTACTGGCCGTCGAGGCGACGAAGTTCTCGTCGTCATCACTGAGTTGGCGGGGCCGGCCTCCCGCCCATTGAGGGTCCAAGCAGGCCAGGTCGATCTCGTTGAAGCGATGGATCACATCACGGACGGTGTCCTCATCAGCCTGCACCAGCTGGGCAATCACCGGCACGCGGTTCCCGCCGGCCGAGGCCGGCAGCGTCATCGCGCGTCGATGGCGCACCGAACTGGTGCTGCCCCGGCGCACGATCTGCTGCAGCCTCTGCCCTTCCCGATGATCGGTCAGTCTGCGCACCCGCACAGGCTCGGCCACCACACCTCCAACGGTCGGAACGAACGTCACTACCCGTCCAACCGCTCCAACCGCCATCCCGGCGAACCTAATCCGTAGTCAAGGGCGTCCCGATGGAGCGGAAGCTTCTGGGGATGTTCGAGCAGAGGGCTGCGATGCCTGCGGCGAACCGGGTCTGCTGAGACCTCCGCATCGAGCGGCGCGCGGTCCTCGCACTCATGGTGGCGGCCGTTGCGCGGGCGCCGGACGTATGCCTTTGAGCCCTGGCTGACGTACGCCTGGTCATAGAGAGGTGACGCCCGACGCCTCCGCGGCGGTCACCGATGCTTGGCTCCCCGGCCTCGACGTCCACGGATAGATCGGCGACGCCGGCGTCCATGCGCCTTCGCCGTCCCGCCGGTGTTGGCGCCCGTTAGCGCTGGTCGGATGTTTGACGTCCCTCCCAGTGCGCGAGGCCTCCCGAAAGATCGGCGCCGTCCAGCGTCGCCAGGCGTCAACACCCGCCGAAAGATCACTCGTTGGTGTTGGTGGTGCGAGCCGGCTCCATGGTGACCTCTTGTGAAGCCCGAGCCGTCCGAGCTCCCGCAGAGACCGAGGCCTGTGGGACGAGCTGGTGCCACGAACGGCTACTGAGGTAGCGGCAGGAACAGCACGATGGAGGGGAAATACTTGATCTACTGCGGCATCGACTGGGCCGAACGCGTGCACGACGTCGCCCTGGTCGACGACAGCGGCCAGTTACTGGCCAAGCGGCACATCACCGACGACGCGGCCGGCTACAAGATCCACGCGCCGCGACGACCTTCCCCATGACAACTGAGGCTCTCGCGGCCTGAGCTCCATCAGCCGCCGACTGCACGGGACCAGCGTTCATGGACGATGGCCAGCTTCTGCTCGAACTCCGGGTCCGACCTCCGATTGGTGAAGGCTCCAGGAATCGTGAGCGAGCGCCCACGAACCCTGACGGCCCGCAGGTCCCACCAGGACCCGCCGCGCGTCTGATGCTGCCGCTTCTCGATGCCAACGATCTCGGCCCATGAGACAGAGCGTCGGCTGATGAAGGTGCGGAACTCCATTCCATTCGCGGTCAGGAGTGTCCGGCCATAACCACGGTTGATCATGTAGAGGGTCGAGGCCAACCAGGCCACACCGACGCCACCGCCCCACCACCAACGGTTTGACGCCGGTCCAGCCACGGTCACTGCCACCGCGGTACCGGCACATATAAGCGTCAGGAACCCGGTCCACCACCAGTTCCTCCGCAGCGCAGCAGCACTGAGACCGATCCAAACATCGGGCATGTTCATGATGCTACCGACACGTATCCGAACAGCGAGCCGCCCTACTTGACGAGTCAGACGCCTGAGGTGAAGACCGAGGTCCGGTTCTCAGCAGTGAAACGATCACAGCGTGGCTGGTGTGATCACGGCGTCGGCGCCGTCCTGGACAGTGCCCTTCAATGGGCTCAACCCGCGCCAGTTCGGCAAGTTGGTGACCGCTGTGCGACGTCAAGGTGCAGACGCTGCCAGGGCGGCTCGTCGAGGTCTCACGTGCCGAGGGCCAGACCGGCTCCGCCGGCCGGCAGACGGCGCCGGGAGGGGCGGGACGAGGATGCGCACGAGGACACGGCGGATGAGCTCATGGCGGCTCCTTGGCAGTGGGCTCGGAAATGGACCACACCCGCACACCCTGTTCGTCTTCCGGCTCTGCGCCGAGCCGAAGGTCACGACCCCTGCCGGGCTGCCCTTGGGGGAGGAGGCCGCCAAAGGGGACGCCGCCCCCGAGGCCGCCGCGCAACCGTGCCGGGCCCAGAGGCCGGGCTCGACGATCCCGCATCCCGGCGCCTTTCCCCCGGCTGGTGCGACCGGTCGCGGCTGCATAGCGTGATCACATGACCACAGAAACGGCCCGGCCCGCTCTCGACGACCGGCGGTGGAAAGCGCTCGCGGTCTGTCTGACCGCGGGATTCATCTCGCTGCTCGACGTCTCGATCGTGAACGTGGCGCTGCCTTCCATGGAGCGCGGGCTCGGTGCCTCCGCAGCCACCCAGTCCTGGGTGGTTTCCGGGTACGCACTCGCCTTCGGGCTCGCGCTGGCACCGGCGGGACGACTGGGTGACGTGCGGGGCCGCCGCCAGGCGCTGTTGTTCGGCCTCGCCGTGTTCACGGCCGCTTCGGTGGCGTGCGGCCTCGCCACCGGCCCCACCTGGCTGGTGGTATGCCGGCTGATCCAAGGTGCGGCCGCCGGTGTGGTCGCACCGCAGACCTCGGGGCTGATCCAGCAGATGTTCCAGGGTGCCGAGCGGGCCCGGGCGTTCGGCTTCCACGGCAGCTGCGTCGCCGTGTCCACCGCGGTGGGCCCGCTGGCGGGCGGGCTGCTGATCCACGCGTTCGGCGCGGCCGACGGGTGGCGCTGGGTGTTCTTCGTCAACGTGCCGATCGGCGTGGCGGCCCTCGTCGCGGGGAACCGGCTGCTGCCCCGTCTCCCGGTGCAGAATGATGGACGGGAGAAGTCCGACCTGTTCGGCGTACTGCTGCTCGGTGCGGGCGTACTCGCCCTGCTGCTGCCCCTGGTGCAGGAGCAGCAGTGGCAGGGCCGGGCCAAGTGGCTGCTGATTCCGGTGGCCGCACTGCTGCTCGGGGCCTTCTGGGTGTGGGAGAGGACCCAGGGACGCCTCGGGAAGGCACCGCTGGTCGACCTCGGGCTCTTCTCCCTCCGCTCCTTCACGCTCGGCGCTCTCATCAGCCTCATGTTCTTCGCCGGGCTGACCACCATCTTCTTCGTCCTGTCACTGTTCCTGCAGAACACCGCGGGATACAGCGCGCTCGCCGCGGGTGTGACGATCCTGCCGTTCGCGGCCGCCTCGGCGGTCGGCGCGGCCACAGGGGGCCGACTGGTGATGCGCTACGGCCGCAGCCTGGTCGTCATCGGCCTGAGCGCGGTGGCTCTCGGGCTGCTCGGTGTCGTCGTCGCCGTTCAGCTGGTGCCCGGGGACGGCGTGGGCTGGGCCATGGCGCTGCCGCTGGTCATCGGCGGAATCGGGTCCGGACTCACGGTCTCACCCAACACGACCCTCACGCTCACACTCGTGCCGGTACGAGGTGCCGGTGCGGCGGGTGGGGTGCTGCAGACCGGCCAACGCATCGGCTCGGCCACCGGTATCGCCGTGGTCGGCTCTGTCTATTTCGCCCATGTCGCCAACCACGGCCGCTCCACGACAGCCCTTCAGCTCGGGCTGCTCACCGCCATGGCGATCATCCTCGTCGCCCTGGTCCTGGCGGTGGCCGACCTACGGGAGCGCCGGGCGCACCCCGGACGCGACGGCCTCACGGCGGCGGTACCGCGGGGCCTCGGGGAGAGCGGGGCCGGCGAGAAGGTGGGGCGCGGGGCCTGACAACGGGCGGGGACCGGAGACGTGCGCCGCCCAAGGGACAGGCGCCCCGACCCCGAAGAAGCGCTCCGGCCGCCGGATGACGGAACGAAGAGGGGCGCCGAGCGTCAATCCTTCGACGTGCAAGGCCGCCGACGCGCTTCGAACAGGACCATCGAAATCTTCACCGCGGTCGAAATGGTCAAGGCCTGCATGAAGGGCATACCCATGAGCCACAGTGCCACCATCATGGCGGTGAGGACCAGGAACACCGGCAGCAGCATGGTTTCCTTGGCCGCGGAACGCAGAACACTCCGGAGCGTTCGGGGCTGATCCGCGGTATCGATCGCGCCGACGCGGATCTCTTCCTCGTCCACCTGAGGCATTCTGTGTCCCTTCCCGCGAACTCGTTTCCGCTAGCGAGCCTAGGTACGGCCGGATCGGGCCGCCACCGCTGCTACTTCGACCCCGCCGGGACGCGGCCGGTGCGGCCGGTGATGTGAACCTGCACGCCCGACCGGAGGCATGTTCGGTACGCCGCGTTCGTCGCCGTACTCCTCGGTGTGGGCGCCGGTGCCCTCCCGGCCGCCGCGTCACCGCGAACCCCGACGGTGCACCCGGTCGAGTCGATCCGGAAGGCGGTGAACGTGGCCCGTGCTGGTGACACGGTCTTGGTG
Source organism: Streptomyces sp. NPDC054770 (assembly GCF_053611985.1). Taxonomy (NCBI): domain Bacteria; kingdom Bacillati; phylum Actinomycetota; class Actinomycetes; order Kitasatosporales; family Streptomycetaceae; genus Streptomyces; species Streptomyces sp. NPDC054770. Next base: position 110,152 of record NZ_JBSHBL010000008.1, on the reverse strand, counting down.
CAGGCCGGCACGTACCGCGAGAGCGTCACCGTCAAGACCTCCGGGCTGACACTGCGCGGCGTCGGTCCCCGCCCGGTGATCGTGCCTCCCGAGAAGAAGTCCGCCACCGACCGCCGGGCCGTGCAGCGGGTCAGGGCCGAGGAGAACGGCAGGTGGGACATCTCGCAGGAGCGCCGGCCTGATCGTGATCGGTGACGAGAACAAGCCCCGTGCCAGCGCTCTCACCATCAGCGGCAACCAGGTGCTCCACAACAACAGGTACTGCGCCAGGACGGCCCGGTTGCCGTTCGTGCAGGGCTTGGGCATCCTGCCGGCCGGTGACGCAGGACGTGGTCGCGGGCAACATCGGCCGGTCCTCGCTGTCGGGCGGAATCGGACTGTGCCGAGGCGAACCCGCGCGTCGGCCGTGGGGCGCCGGGTGAACGTCCGCCCCGGCAAACAACAAACGAAGACCCCGCCACAAGGGGCCCCGTTGTACGTGGGACCCCAACAACCCGGACCAAGGACACCCCCCCCGGGGTGGGAAGCC
>NZ_JBSHBL010000008.1:0-109613 GCF_053611985.1 Streptomyces sp. NPDC054770 | reverse complement strand
GGGGGGGTGAATGTGACTGTGCCGTGGCGACCCCGGGCGTGGGCGGTGCGGCTCGGTGAGACGTGCCGCACGGCGAACGTCCGTCCGAGCGCCGAGCGAGTCGGGCAGCGATTCTCCGTGGCACCCACACACGCGGCACGAGGACGACCCACCGTGCGTGCTCAGGCCGACGCGAGGGCGGGCAGGAGACGCAGGGCGTTCCCGCGGTTGATGTGACCGCGCTCCTCGTCGCCGAGGGCGGGATCCCTGTCCAGAGCCGGAGTTGTCACATCGGCGACCACCCGGGTGGGGGTCGGCGGCCAGTCGCTTCCGTAGAGGATGCGGGAGGAGCCCGCGGCGGCCAGAAGAGTGGGGGTGGCCGACGGCGACATGGGCGCGGCCGTGTCGTAGTAGAAGCAGTGCAGGTAGTCGCGGACGCGGCCGGGATCGACGGCGGGGACGAGCTGGCGCCCGAAGACCTCGATCCGGCTCGCGATGTAGGGGAGGTACCCGCCCCCGTGCGGGAGGATGAACGTGAGCCGCGGGAAACGGTCCAGAGTGCCGTTCATGATCAGGCTCAGTGCGGCGCGGGTCGTGTCCATGAGGAAGTCGCACACGAACGGCGGTACACCCTCGGGGGCGCCGGAGGTGTTCACCTGCATGGGGTGCGTGCTGATCACAGCGGCGCGTTCGTCGAGTTCCGCCATGATCGGGTCGAGCCCGGGGTCGCCCAGATACGTGCCGCCCGTGCTGGTGCGCGCACTGACGCCCACCGCGCCGAGCTGGTCCATCCCATGAGTGACGGACCAGCGGGAGAGCTCGGCGTCGTCGAGGAAGACGGGTGTGAAGAAGGCGAAGCGGCCTGAGTGCCGGACGGCCAGGTCGCCCGCGGCCTCGAGGGCGACACGCGTGCTCTCCTTGCGTGTCGCCGCGTCCTGGAAGCGTCCCAGCATGGCGACGGTGAGGATGCTGGTGCGCGTGCCGGTCAGATCCATCAGATCCAGGGCGGCGGCCTCGTCCCACCGGGTCCACGGCGGCAGCCTGTCACGGTCCGCGATCCCGTTCTTCTCGGCCCACCGCACCCATTCGGGGGCGGTGTAGTGGTGGTGGACATCTATTCGTTCGTGCCGGGCGTCGTCGGCGCTCAGGGCGGTGCGCAGGCCTATGTCGCCCGGAGCCTGCGCGGCAGTGGTCTCGGCGGCGTGAGGCATGGAGGGCTCCCTGTGGTGGAACGGTTCGAGGGCGTCGGAGAGCGGGATCAGCGGCTGAGGAGGCCTTGCAGAACGTGCGTCAGCTCGTCCTCGGGGTTCGCAGGGAGGCCGCCGGAGCGCCAGGCGACCATTCCGTCGGGGCGCACGAGCACCGCGCCCTGCGGGGTGACCCCGTGCGTGGCGGCCCAGTCCTCGGCACCGGCGGCCAGGGCGGGCGAGGTGTCGACGTCGAAGTCCGGGCCGGCGCCGGCGCGGTAGGACACCAGGGGCACGCCGAGCCTGGCCGACGCGGCATGGGCGGCCGACGGCCACGGTCCGTCCACAAGACCGCAGAGGAGGACGAAGCACCGCTCGTACAGGTCGATGGTCGACTTGGTGTCCCCGTCGTGCACGACGGTCATATGCGGGGCGCGGGTGCCGGGGTCCGCCTGCAGGCGAAGCTTCTGCGGGATGGTCGGCGCGTCGGTGTCGGCGCCGGACACGGCCGAGGAGACATAGCGGTAGCCGAGGGACACGGTCATCAGGTCCGTGCTCTGGCCCGCCCCCTGCGCGGCGGTGTAGCCGGGGTGCTGCTCGCGTGCGGCCTGCTCGATGGCCCGGGCACTCGTGGCCAGTGCGACCGGGCGCCGTTCGTTCTCGTAGGTGTCCAGCAGGCCCTCTCCCGCCCAGCCGTGCAGTACGGCCGTGATCTTCCAGGCGAGGTTGTGCGCGTCCTGGATGCCCGTGTTGGATCCGAAGGCGCCGGTGGGGGGCATCTCGTGGGCCGAGTCACCGATGAGGAAGACGCGTCCCTGCCGATAGCGGTCGGCGACCCGGTCCGCCGCGTGCCACGGGGCGCGTCCCGTGACCTCGACGTCCAGGTCCCGTACGCCGGCGGCGGCCCTGATGTGGTCGGCGATGCGCGTGTCGGTGAAGGACTCGAGCGTCTGGCCGCGCTCGGGGAACCACGGGACGTGGAAGACCCACTTCTCCTCGTTGTCGACGGGCAGCAGGACCCCATCGCCCTCGGTTCCGTTCAGGTAGCACACCAGGAACCGCTTGTCCCCCACCACCTGACGCAGGAGCTTGCTGCGGAAGGTGACGCTCACGTTGTGGAACAGGTCGCCCCCGCCGCTCTGCCCGATGCCCAGCCGCTCGCGCACGGGGCTGCGCGGCCCGTCGGCCGCCAGGAGGTAAGCCGTGCGCGTGGAGTATGTGCGGCCGCTCTCCCGCTCGCGCAGTTCGCACGTCACGCCGTCCCGGTCCTCGGTGAAGGAGATCAGCTCCGTACCGAAGCGCACGTCCCCGCCCAGTGCACGGGCGTGTGCCAGCAGGACCGGCTCCAGGTCGTTCTGGCTGCACGCGCACCGCCGGGTGGAGCACACGTTCGTCTCTGGGGCTCCGCCGGTGAGACGGGCCGAGAGCCATCTGCTCTCACCGCCCGACAGCTTGTCCGTCTGCATGATGCCGTGATTGCCGGACAGGACGGCCGCGGCCTTTCTGATGTCCGGTTCCAGCCCGGCGGTGCGGAACAACTCCATCGTCCGCATGTTGTTCCCCCGGCCCCGGGGATGTTCGGAAGTGGCGGCCCGACGCTCGGCGACCATATGGGTGACGCCCAGTCTTCCCAGAAACACCGATGCGGACAGTCCGACAAGCGAACCGCCCACGATCAATACCGGCACCATTTCTCTGTCGCGCGTGTCCACAGCCCGTCCTCCTCCAGAGACCCAGCGGTAGTTCGGGCAGCGATTCGCAATTATGGCGGCCCTGAATCCGAACCTGTCACAGGCCCCCGGGGTCGGCAATCGGTCCTTCCCCCGGACGGCACACTCTGCCTTTCCGCTTCCGTACCGTGCCGACGACTTGGGTCCGCGTCAGGGTGAATCGCGTTTTCCCTTTCCGAGCGGCGTCAATGCATTCCAAGCTTGCAGCCGACCTGTGCCACCGTGGGAAGAGAAGAAGGACCGTCGATGACTCAGATGCAGGAGCAGGAGATCGCGGACGAGACAGCCCGGGCGGTGGACGCGGCATCCCGTGGTTGCCCGGAGTACCGGGCCAACCCGCACCCCCTCTACCGGCACCTGCGGGAGAACGCGCCGGTCTGCCGCATCACCCCGCCCCACGGTGTGCACTCGTACCTGATCACCCGGTTCGAGGACGCGAAGGCCGCCCTTGCCGACCCCAGGATCAGCAAGGACATGTACGCGGCCATCGACGCCTACCGGTCCATCTTCGGCGACTCCTCCATCGCCCTGGACGACAACATGCTGTTCGCCGACCCGCCGAAGCACACGCGGCTGCGCCGACTCGTCAACCGTGCCTTCGTGCCCCGCCGTATCGAGGCGCTGCGCCCACGGATCCAGGAGCTCACCGACACGCTGCTCGACAACTGCTCCACTCTGCAGCCCGTCGATCTGCTGTCGGCCTTCGCCTTCCCGCTGCCCCTGCAGGTGATCTGCGAGCTCATCGGCGTCCCCGAGGAGGAACGGCAGGAGGTCCAGCAGTGGTGCAGTGTCGTCGCGCGGACCGGTTTCAGCAAGAAGGACAAGGATCGCCTCGCCGAGGCGGAGAACACTCTCCGGGAGTACTTCGAGGTCCTGATCGCCCGTAAGCGCAAGGCCCCCGAGGACGACTTGCTCAGCGTCCTCATCCAGACGCGGGACGAGCAGGACTCGCTGACGGACGGTGAGTTGCTGTCCACGCTGTGGGTGCTGCTGTTCGCGGGCCACAAGACGACCGCCTACCTCATCGGCAACGCCGTCTACACGCTGCTCACCCATCCGGAGCAGCTCAGGCAGGTGATCGACTCGCCCGACCTCCTCCCGAACGCGATCGAGGAGATCATCCGCTTCGAGGGCTCGGTCGAGAACGCGACCTTCCGGCACGCCCTCGAGGACATCACCATCGCGGGGACGCTCATTCCCAAGGGTTCGCTGGTACAGATCGCGGTCACCTCGGCCAACCGGGACGCCGCCGCGTTCGAGAGCCCCGACACCTTCGACATCACCCGGCCGGGCGTACAGAGCAAACACCTGGCCTTCGGTACGGGGCCGCACTTCTGCCTCGGCGCACCGCTGGCGAGGATGGAGATGCAGATCGCCCTGGCCTCGCTCTTCCGCCGCTTCCCGAAACTCTCCCTGGCCCAGCCGGCGGACGAGGCCAAGTGGCTCACCGTGCCCTTCCCCGCCTTCCGGGGCCTGACCGAACTGCCCGTCGTCCTGGACCCCTCCAGGATCCTGGACGACTGGGCGTCCGGGATGGTCGACATCGCCTGACATCACGGGCGTAGCCCGCGACCCCGGCCAAGCACGCTGCCGGTACGGCCGACACGACGCCGGGGTCGCGGCGCACTCGCATGCCCGATCGCGAGAACGGCGCGGCGCTCCGGCGGCCCTGCTGGCGGCGATGACCGACACTGACTGGATTTTCGATGCGGTCGTCATCGGCTCCGGTGAACGCGCCTTCTACGGCGACCAGTTCCCGACCATGGCTCCGCTCTTCGACCACTACGGCAACGAGGTGTGGGTGCCGGAGCTTGGCGGCGCCGTAGACCCGCACACCGCCGGGCAGGAGGAGCTGATGATCCTGCTCGGCATCCTGTCCAAGCGGGAGATCGCCCGGGCCCGGATCCGGGTGCGGGCCGCGATGACCGTGCAGACCCGCGACCAGGGCCGCTACCTCGGCGGCCGCCCGCCCTACGGCTACCGCCTCGCCGACGCCGGCCCGCACCCCAACCGGGCCCTGGCCCCGCCGCGGCGTGCGCATGCAGCGCCTGGACACCGACCCCGAGTGCGGGCCGATCGTGTCCTGGATCTTCGCCCAGCGCCTGCCCGGGCACAGCATCGCCCGCATCACCCGCGCCCTCGACGACGCCGGTATCCCCTGCCCGTCCGCCGCCGACCCCACCCGCAACCCGCACCGCAGCGGCCGGCGCTGGGTGCTGAACACGGTGCAGGCGATCCTCACCAATCCCCGCTACACCGGCCGCCAGGTCTGGAACCGTCAGCGCACCGACCACGACCTCCTCGCCCCCTCCAACACCACCCTCGGCCACCGCGACGTCACTGCCGGCTGAGGCCGCCCGCGGCCGCACCAGCCCCGCGAGAGTACCGATTCAAGTGTCCGCGCCCGAGGCCCCGCGATTCCCGCAGTCCGGCTCCCATCAGGGCGGATGAGGTTTTCGGCAAGGGCAACCGCTTGGCAGCTCGACGCTGCGCAGGTGAGGCTCGCTGCTGCCTTGATCAGTAGCAGATTCCCGACGGCGCGCTGGGGGCGCACCAATTGAGGTTCAGCGCTTTGATGAGAGAGTTCGCCGTGTCGAGGGTGAAGGTAACCGGCCCTGTTGGTAGCCGAGAGCTGTCCGTGCTGTCCGTTATATCGCCTTTGGCGACCGTCCCGGACGTCGACTCCAGTGTCCCGTGCGCGATTGCGCCGTCGGTGATTTTTCCGTTGGTAGCCATGGAGTCGCAGGGTTGGGGATTCTCGTTGCAGTCCAGGTAGGTGCGTTCTTCCATGGTGAACGTGCCGTCGGCCTCAATGGTCATGTCGTTGCCGTGCCCGCTCCACTGCCCTGTGAATATGGAGTAATCGGGCGGGCTCGACTGCGCCGAGGATGAGGGGATGTGAGTGGTCGGGTCCGGTGCTGGCGTGGGTGCGCTGGTGCAACCGGCCGAGCAGGCCGCCGCCGCGATGATGATGCCGAATCCGGCGAGTCGCGGAGCGATGATCCTTCGCGGAGCCGCTGTTCGCGTTGAACCCATGGTTGATCCCCCCTCGAACGAACGTGAAAGCAATGCCCTGCTTTGTGGTCAGCCTGCGCTTCGGCATGGGTCGGAGTGGTCTGCGCCCGGCGCATACCGGGCCCACTGTTCCTTGGTGAGGGTGTCGCCGATGGTCTGGCACAGCCTCTTGACGACAAGGTCGGCGTCGCTGGTCCAGATCTGGGTACGGCTGATGTCGCCGGCGGTGACGGCCAGCCTGCCTTCGCGGGGAAGCCGGGGCGGTCCGACGGTGATCGAAGCCCCCTGCAGCAGGAGGCCAGACGGATCTGGCTGGTAGTAGGATCCGAGCAGTACTGGACTGGTCGCGGTTGACAGGTCCCACATGCGCACGGTGCCCGTGACGTCGACGCTTACCAGGAACCGCCCGTCCGCGCTGTAGCGCAGTGCGGCCACGACCGATCCGGAACCTGAAGTCGAGGTGAGCCGCTTCGGTTTGCCGCCGACTGTGACCTGCCAGAACGTGACAGCGCCGTTGGCGCTGCCGGCCGCCAGCACGGACGCGTTGGGCGCGAAGTCCATAGCGGTCACAGTGCCTAGACGGCCGGCTAGATCAGGCAGTGGCCTTGGCTTGGCCGGGTTCCGGATGTCCCAGATGCTGGCCCTGTGGGTGCCCTTGGGCTTTACGAGGACGTCACTCATCCCGAGCAGTGACCCGTTCGCGCTGATCGTCCCGGACCCGCCCGGAGTGCCGGTGAGGGCGGCGAGTACAGCGGGCTTGGTGACAGTTCTCGTATCGATGATCCAGGCTTTGGACAGGAACGCGTCCCGGGCCTCGAGCAGGTGTCCGTCCGGGCTGAACCGGATTTCGAGGTAGTCCGTGCCGCCGCCGGTTCCCGGGAGGCTGATCGAACCGCGTTGTGCGGGGTGGCTCGGGTCGCCAAGGTCCCAGAACGTGATCTTTCCTGGTGCCCCGACCGCCAGAGTGCGGCCCGAGAGAGAGACGCTCGCGCCGATGTCTCCTCCCCAGATGCGGTGCTTGTGCTGGGGATCGCTCACGTTCCAGATGCCGACGCCGATGCCCACTCCGGCTGCGGCGAGCAGCTTTCCGTCGGTGGAGAACTCGACCGAGGAATAGCCGACGATACCGGCGAGGGGCACGGTGGCGACCGCGGTCGGCATCCACGGGTTGGCCATGTCCCGGAGCTGGACCTGGTCGTTGGGGGATCGCAGGTCGCCCGACGCCTTGCCCAGGGTCGCGAGCGTGCTCCCGTCGGGGCTGAAGGCAAGGTCGGTATTCCCGCTCCCGTCGGGGAGGTTCGGCAGTGGCGAGGGGTACGCCGGGGTTGAGACGTCCCACAACTGCGTGGGTTCAGTGTCATTGACGCCGGTGGCGGCCAGGAACAACCCGTTGGGTGAGAAGGCCACCGAGGCCTTTGCGGGGGAGCCGGCTTTGTCGAGCACGGTCAGCGAGTCCGGTTTGCGGGCGTTGCGGGTACTCCACAGGTGCACTCGGCCGTCGACGCCGGCTGCGGCCAGCACATTGCCCAGAGGACTGAAAGCGACCGAGCGCATCGGCCGGTCGCCGTCGATTCGCGCCAGGAGAGTGGGGGCGGCGGGATGCGAGACGTCCCACAGGCCTGTAGAGCCGTCCGAGTTCGCGTCGGCCACCTGGTGCCCGTCCGGGCTGAAGGCGAGTCCTGCAATGGTGCCCGCTCCGCCGTCGAAGCGTGCCAGCGGGGCAGCGCCGCCGCCCGATCCCACATCCCACAGGCCGATACCGTGATCCGAGCCGCCAGCGGCGAGTAGTCGCCCGTCAGGGCTGAACGCGACGGCCTGGATCGACTTCTTCGTGCCGGTCAACCTCCTGTCGCGAACCGGGTGGTCCGGTTTCGAGACGTTCCAGATCTCGACGTCGCCGCCGATGGTGGCTGCGGCGAGAGTGCCGCCGTCGGGACTGAACGTCGCAGCGGTCACGCCTTGGGTCGACAGGCCGGAGATGAAGGCGTGGTCCTTGCGCTTCCACAGGCGCAGCCGCCCGTCGGCCGTGACGGCGATCAGATGGTTACTGATCGCGACATGGTCTACTCCTGGGGTGGAGATGGTTCCGGGCAGCGGCAGCCCTGTCGACAGCGCACCGAAGGCCTGTGTAGTCGGCGCCGTGCGGTAGGCCGCGATACGCAACTGTTTGGCGATGTCCGGCTGTGAGCCGTCCAGCGCGGCGGCTTGCGCGGCCAGTTGTCTGGACAGCGCGTTCTGGTGTTGCCGAACGCTGCTGCGATGCTGATCGATGGCGATGCCCGCCGCGATCGACCCGAGAGTGCAGACGGTCGCCACAGCCGCCGCGGCAATACGCCGTCGGCGCTTGCGACGGGCGGAGGCGAGTCGGCCGGCGTCGATGAAGGCGAGTTCGTCGGCGGTGATCTCGTCGCGGCGCTGCTGTGTCCACTCCTGTGCCGCCTCGACCTGTGCGGGGTGCAGGAGTCTGGAAGGGTTGTGCGAAGCGTTCTCCCACGCCCGTAGCGCCGTGCGCAATTCCTCCTGCCAAAGGCGGAAGTCCCGGTTCGCCTCAACCCATGCGGCCAGCCTGGGCCAGGCGCGCAGCAGAGCTTCGTGGGCGAGTTCGACGGTATGGATGCCTGTGGGCTGGCGGGTCGAAACCACCAGCCGTGTGGTGGCCAGTCGCTGGATCAGCGCCTGTTCGACGGCGCTGAACTGGTCCCGGTCGGCCACGCGTCGGGTGTCCGGAGCGCGCTCGCCCGCGTCGAGTTGGGCTCCGGGCCGAACCAGCTGGATGAAGATCCGTTCCAGGATCGTCTGCTCTGTCGAGTCCGCCCAGGACCACAGCGCCTTCTCAGCGGTGGCGGCCAGCGCGCCCCCTACTGCGCCGAGGGCATGGTACGACCGTGCCGTCAGTTCTCCGCGCCGCTGGTGCTGCCACAACCGGTCGAGGGTGAATTCGAGTAGTGGCAGTCCGGCCGCGCCCGCCGGGGTGTCGTCGAGGATGCGCTCGAGCAGGCCGTCGGCAAAACGTACGCCGCCGAATCCTGCCAGAGGCCGGGTGGCGGCTTCGCGCAGCTGATCTCGGGTCATGGGTGGGATCACGACCTGCGTGGCATTCCACGCCGCTGCGATCTGCGGAAGTGCCTCCATGTGGCGCAGGAAGTCGGTCCTGGAGACCGCCACCGCCTGAACTGCCCGCGCCCCGTCCGCTCGTCGCGCGGTGAGAGCCCCGAGGAGGGCGTCCAAGCGCGAAGCCACCTCGGGTGCTTCGGTGAGGAGCCCTTCGAGCTGGTCCGCGATCACCAGGAGGCGTGTGCCGTGCGGCCGACCCGCCAGCAACCGGTCGACAGCCACGGCCAGTTCGCTCTTGTCTCTGAGCCGCCCGACCAAAGCGCGCCATCGCGCATGCCACGAAGTTTCGTCCTGCGCCCCGTCATCGATTGGCGACACCAGTGCCCAGGCCAGCAGTTCCTCCGCCGTGTAGCGCTGGCCATGAGGAATCCGAGTGACGAGGTAGCGCCCCGATTGGAGCAGGTGACTGACCAGGCCTGCACTCACCAACGAGGATTTGCCCACCCCTGACGCACCCAGGATCGGCACGATTGCCGTGTTGTCGCGCTCCACCAGCTCGACCAGCCGACGCGTTTCGTGCTCCCGGCCGAAGAACACAGTCGCGTCGTCTTCGGTGAACGCGGACAGATCCCGGTAAGGATTACCTGCCAGCAGCGCTCTGCGTAACTCCGGCCAGTCGCGTTCGACCGCTGCCACCGTCAAGGCGTAACCCGTGCGCAGGCGCGCATCCGCTTCGACCGTGACGACGATGCCGACAACAGCGCCCAGCTCTTCGTCCCAGACCGGTCCGCCGCTGAAGCCCTGAGCGAGCGGGAACGCCGCATCCGGGTCGGCTCTTAGCTGCCACCAACCGGTGGCCTCCCGGCCTTCGATCAGACCCGAACTCCACACGCCTGCGTCTTTTCCGATGCCGCTCCGGGTGGGGAACCCGAACGCCCGCCATCGGTGCCCCGCCAAACCGTCGACGTCCGCCAACCTGAGTGGCACGACATCGGGAGGGGGATCGCCGGACAACTTCAGTACGGCGAGATCTCCGCTCAAGTCGGCACCGACCGGGCTGCTGAAGCAGACCTGGGCCTCCCGCGGGCCCGGCTGGACCGACAGGGGAAAGTCCACCACCGCGCTGCACCCCACCGGCAGCGCCTCATCAGCTGTGAGGCCGGCCACTTCCGCCACGACATGTGTGCACGTCAGCAGGTAGCCGTCGGCGACGAGGAAAGCGGCACCCTCAGGACGGTCACCGTCCAGAACCCTCGCGATCGCCGTTTCCCAACTCGATGCCACTGCCTTCTCTCCCCCCGGATCGGCTCACTCCGCCACCGCGGAGCGACTCCATTCGAGCTCAAGGACGAAATGGGCGTCGGCGGTCCCCTTCACGACGACCATGCCCGTCTCCGCCGAGAACTTGATGCCGAACTCGGCGCGAACACGGCTAGGCCCGTCTTCAACGGCGGCGAATCGCTGCACGATCATCTCCGCGATCTGTCCCACTCTGGCCAAACTCTCCTGGAACGTCTCCACCGACGCCTGGACCGCGTCCCGGCCACGCCCGGCTCGGACGACTCCCGGACCGCTATCGCTCTCGACGAGGAATGCCCGGCCGTCACTAAGCGGAACTTCGAGGTACAAGGATCCTCCCCAGTCACCATGCGGGATGCCTAGCCGATCATGTCGGGCGGAAGAACAGCCTAGTGAGCATTTCCGATCTACGTCCTGGCGATCGCAGATCGCTTCTGGGTGTTTGTGAAGACCGCGTGTGGGAGGGCGGTGATGCGCTTGGGGCTGATGCGGACGAGATCTGGCAAGTACCAACGCTTGAGGACGGCGAAAAACCGCTCGACGGGGGTTCGGGGCTTGGCGCGGGCGAAACTGCCTTGTTTCACGTAGCCGTTGGGGCACTGACCCTTCAGGCGTCGTACCGACGTACGGGCGATTCCACCGGCACCCAGGCAGACCAGGTCAGCGGCGGTTTCCGTATCAGCGCGAAGCCCAGCTTCCCCGCCCCGCGCCTGGCGTCGACCGGATCGCGCTTCTCGCGCAGGACCCTCCAGCGCTCGACCAACTCGCCCATGCCCCGGCGGGACCACGTTCTACGGCTGTGCATCCTGCCGCACTACTAGCCCCGCAGTACCGGAGCCCATCCACCGCGATCTGACCGTGAAACCCCCTCAGAAACTGCACCACGCCTGCGCGTGTGATCCACAATTTGGTGGCTGGCGCTCGCTTCGTCAACGCTCAGTGGATCTTGATATCGAATCCAGTCGCCGGTCACGTCCGCGGACGTGACCTCCCGTTGGGGTAATCTTCCCAGAGCTGCGAACTGCGCTGTGGCCGAGCGGTATCTCCTCAACTGACCGCGTTGCCGACCGTGCGAGGAGTTGCAATGACCGCCGCTGCCCCTGGGCCGCCCTTCGGGAGGACGGAGTGGCTCGCCTCATGATTACTGCTGCGGACGAGAACACGATCCGTGCCATCGTTACCAGCCTCGGCCCGCGCCACACCGTGTAGGAGCCCGATGTACGGCCTACCAGCGATGGTGTCGTCGCATCGCGGCTCTACCTGTTCGTTGGGAATCAGGCCGGCGAACCGGGGCGGGGAACGCTGGGTGCAGTCCTGCCGCCACGATCCTGTGCCGTTCAGAAACTCATCGCCGCTGCTCGGAGTAGGTCTGGCGCGATGGCCTCCTGGAACCCTGGCCGGATGTTCGTCTCACCGGTGTACGGGGTGACCCGGAAGCTGCTGTCGGTCCCGGCGGTGCTGGTGCGCCGGCGCGCGGCGAAGGATGCCGAGTTACTGGTGCTGCAGCATGAGAACGCGGCGCTGCGCAGGCACCTCACAAGCCCGGTGCGGTATGAGCCGACGGACCGACCGTGGTTCGCGGCACTGTCCGGGCTGATCCCGCGACGTCGGTGGGCCCGCGTGTTCCCGGTCACGCCCTCTTCCGGCGTGGCACCGAAGACTCATCGCACGCAAGTGGGACTACAGCAAGCGCCGGAGCAGGCCGGGCAGGCCGGCGACCATGAGCGCGGTAAGGGCGTTGGTGGTGCGGCCGGCCCAGGAGAATCCGCGTTGGGGCTGCCGTCGGATCAGGGGCGAACTCGTTCGTCTGGGGCATCCGATCGGCACCACGACGGTCTGGGAGATCCTGACGGCTTCCGGCATCGACCCGGCCCCGCGTCGCAGCGGACCAACATGGCGCGAGTTCCTGACCGCGCAGGCCGAGGGCATCATCGCCTGCGACTTCGTGCACTTCGACCTGATCGACCTGCGCCGCGTGTACGCATTGGTCTTCCTCGAGCACGGCACGCGCCGACTGCACATTGCGGGGGTGACTGCGCATCCGACCGGGCCGTGGACGGTCCAGCAGGCGAGAAACCTCGCCCTCGAGTTGGGTGTCCGGGTCGACTCTCTCCGCTTCCTGATCCGCGACCGGGACACGAAGTTCACCGAGTCCTTCGACACGGTCTTCGCAGCCGACCACATCGAGACCCTGAGGACCGCGCCGCGAGCTCCTCGGATGAACGCGCACTGCGAACGGACCGTCGGAACCCTGCAGCGCGAAGCCCGCAAGACGGCACCCGAACGCACCTATCTCCTGGCAGGGCTGCTGTGCTGCGGGGTCTGCGGCCGCCGCATGGAATCCCACTGGAGTCACCACCGTCCCGGCTACCGGTGCCGTCATGGCCACACCAGCGCCACCCGCCCAAAACCCGGCCGCACCCCCAACACCTACCTGCGCGAAGACCAGGTCCTGCCACATCTGCCGGCCCTGCACCTCCGCCTCACCAGCCAATTGGATCTTCTCCGCCCGGTGAGCCGTGCATCGGTGCGGCCCACACCTGCTCAGGCGATTGCCCACCTACGCAGCGAGGCGATCTCGCTGACCTACGACGCCGCAGCCAGAACCTTGACCGCGGACACACCCGAGACAGAGAGGATCGCCATCAGCTGACCGGACCCGCCGAAACGCCGATCGAAGGGAGAGTCCAAGCCGAGACGACAAACACCCGCCCCGGCCGAAGGCCGCAAGCGGGTGCCGATGTCCCCTGCCCTGAAACCGGGCGCTGCGGGGCTACTCTGTGTCCGAGGGGGGACTTGAACCCCCACGCCCGATAAAGGGCACTAGCACCTCAAGCTAGCGCGTCTGCCATTCCGCCACCCGGACTAGGTGTCTGCCGCCTGGCCGGGGGTGTTCCCCGCGGCGACATGGACAACAATACCAAGCTTTCGGAGTGCCTTTCACCTGCGTCTCCGTCGGCATACCCGCAGGTGGGCGCCCCCTCACCATGCGTGTCCGGCCCGCTACCGTACCGGCGGCGACCCGTGTCACGGTCACTGTCCGGGGTCCGGCCGGGACGGACCGCATCGTGAGGAGGGCGTCACGGTGCGGAGGCTGTCGCTCCGGTGTTCGGCGTCACGGCATGAGCTGGTACTCCGGGAAGTTCCCCGGCGGCCGCTCCCCCGCCGGTCCCCGCGTCACCGCCCGCACCAGCAGTTCCCCGCCGACGAAGGCGCCCCGCCAGGACGCTCCGAAGCCGCCGAACAGCTCGTCGCGGTCGCCGCGGGAGCGTGGTGTGCCGTGGCCGACCTTGAAGGCGCGGATCTGCGGGGCCAGCCGCGCGAACGTGGCCTCGTCGTCGGTGGAGAGCGTGGCGACCAGCGCGCCGTTGGAGGCGTTCATGGCGGCCAGCAGCTCGGCTTCGGTGTCGACCAGGACGATCGTGTCGACCGGGCCGAAGGGTTCCGCGTGGTGGAGCGGCGAGGACGGCGGCGGATTGAGGAGGGTGACCGGGTGGACGTACGACGACGTGTCCTGGCCGGGCAGGAAGCGGGCGTCGGCCGGGCTGCCGCGGTGCAGCGGGACAGCGCCGCGGTCGACGGCCTCGGCCACCTGGTCGGTCAGGTCCTTGGCCTTCGCCGCGTTGATCAACGGGCCGAAGTCCAGCTCGGGGAGCGGGTCGGCGGGATCGGCGACCGCGAGGGGGTGGCCGATCCGGAGCCGGCGCACCGCCGGGAGGTAGGCCGTGAGGAACTCGTCGAAGAGCTCGCGCTGGACGACGAAGCGCGGGTAGGCGGTGCAGCGCTGTTTGCCGTAGTCGAAGAGCTTGGGGACGACCGCGGTGAACGCGGGCCAGTCGGTGAAGTTCCAGATGCCCCAGGTGTTGAGTCCCTCCTGTTCGAGTACGTGCCGCTTGCCGAGGTCGGTGACGGCCGTGGCCACCGCCGCCCCCGTGTCCCGGCCGCCGACGAAGGAGACGCAGCCGATCTCGGGCGCCCGCACCAGCGCCGCCGACAGCTCGCCCCCGCTGCCGCTGAGCAGTGTCACCGGCAGGCCCTCGCGGGCGGCCAGTGCCGAGGCCAGGGTGAGACAGGCGACCCCGCCGTCGGTCGGGGTCTTCGCCACCACCGCGTTGCCGGCCAGAGCCTGGACCAGTACCGCGTGAACGAGCACGCTCATCGGGTAGTTCCAGCTGGCGATGTTGGACACCGGTCCGTCCAGCGGGGTCCGCCCCGCGAGCATCGGTTCGATCCCGTCGACGTACCAGCGCACCCCGTCGATCGCCCGGTCGACGTCCGCCTGGGCGAGCCGCCAGGGCTTGCCGATCTCCCAGACCAGGAGCAGGGCGAGGAGCTCGCGGTGTTCGGTCAGGGCGTCCAGGGTGGCGGCCACCCTTGCCCGGCGCTCCGCCAGCGGGACGTGCCGCCAGGCGCGGTGCTGGTCGAGGCAGGCGCGGACGGCCCGGCGGGCGGTGTCCCGGTCCAGGCGCGGGGCACCGGCTATGGGGCTGCCGTCGACGGGGCTGGTCGCGGGCAGCGGGCGGCCGTCGGGCCGCCACGCGGCGGCCCAGAGGTTGAGGACACGGTCGTCCCGGAAGGCCTCGGGGGCGAGGGCGAGGCAGCGCGCCCAGGCGTCGTCCCAGCCGGTGCCGGGCTTGCGGAGAAGATCCATGGCTCAGCTCCCTTCCGGCTGTCGCGCGTCCAGCAGTTCCAGGACCAGCCGGGCGGTCTCGGTCGGCGTGCTCCCCACCCGCACCCCGGCCGCTTCCAGCGCCTCCTGCTTGGCCCGTGCGGTGCCGGCCGAGCCGGAGACGATGGCGCCCGCGTGGCCCATGGTGCGGCCCTCGGGCGCGGTGAAGCCGGCGATGTAGCCGACGACCGGCTTGGTGACGTACTCGCGAATGTAGGCGGCGGCCCGTTCCTCCGCGTCGCCGCCGATCTCCCCGATGAGGACGACGAGTTCGGTGTCCGGGTCCTCCTGGAAGGCGGCCAGGCAGTCGATGTGGCTCGTCCCGACGACCGGGTCGCCGCCGATGCCCACGCAGGTGGAGAAGCCGATGTCCCGTAGCTCGTACATGAGTTGGTAGGTCAGCGTGCCCGACTTGGAGACGAGCCCGATCGGACCGGGCTTGGTGATGTCGGCGGGGATGATGCCCGCGCCGGACTGGCCGGGCGTGATCAGCCCCGGGCAGTTGGGGCCGATGATCCGGGTGCCCGTGCTCCGGGCGTACGACGTGAAGGCCACCGTGTCGTGGACCGGGATGCCCTCGGTGATCACCACCGCGAGTCCGATGCCGGCGTCGGCCGCCTCCAGCACCGCCGCCCTGGCGAAGGCGGGCGGCACGAAGACGACGGTGACGTCGGCGCCGGTCGCCGCCATGCCCTCGGCGACCGTGCCGAAGACCGGGACGGCACGGCCGTCGAAGTCGACGGACCGCCCGGCCTTGCGCGGGTTGACCCCGCCGACGACGTCCGTCCCGGCCGCGAGCATCCGGCGGGTGTGCTTCATGCCCTCGCCGCCGGTCATGCCCTGGACGAGGACCTTGCTCTCCTTGGTGAGGTAGATCGCCATGTCCCGGCTCCTCAGGCGGTGCGGGCGAGTTCGGCGGCCCGGCGGGCGGCGCCGTCCATGGTGGTGGCCTGTTCGACCAGGGGGTGCGCGCGACCGTCCAGGATGGCCCGGCCGCGGGCCGCGTTGTTGCCGTCGAGGCGGACGACGAGAGGCCTGGTCAGCCGGACCGTGTCCAGGGCCCGGACGATGCCGTCGGCGACCGCGTCGCAGGCCGTGATCCCGCCGAAGACGTTGACGAAGACGGATTTCACGGCCGGGTCGGAGAGGATCACCGCGAGACCGTCGGCCATGATCTGCGCGGACGCGCCGCCGCCGATGTCCAGGAAGTTCGCGGGCCCCGCACCGCACCCGGCCACCACGTCCAGGGTGGACATCACCAGGCCCGCGCCGTTGCCGATGACGCCGACCTCGCCGTCCAGCTTGACGTAGTTGAGCCCCTTCGCCGCGGCGGCCGCCTCCAGCGGGTCCCGGTGGCCGGCCTGCGAGGTACCCCAACGGGCCCGCCGGAAGCGGGCGTTGTCGTCGAGGGTGACCTTGCCGTCGAGGGCCAGGATCCGGCCCTCCGCGGTGCGCACGAGCGGGTTCACCTCGACGAGCAGCGCGTCCTCGCGGACCAGCACCTGCCACAGCCGTACCAGCGTGTCGACGGTCTGCGCGGGCAGCCCGGCGGCCTCGGCGATCCGCTGCGCCTTCGCCGAGGTGATGCCCTCGGCGGGGTCGACGGGCACCCGGGCCACCGCCTCCGGCCGGGCCGCTGCCACCTCCTCGATCTCCGTGCCGCCCTCGGCGGAGGCGATCGCCAGGAAGCCGCCGGCCGCCCGGTCGAGGACGTAGGAGACGTAGAACTCGCTCTCGATGTCGACGGGTTGGGCCAGCATCACCGTGCCGACCGGGTGACCCTTGATGTCCATGCCGAGGATCTGACGTGCCGTGAGTTCCGCCGCTGCCGGGTCGGCGGCGAACTTGACCCCGCCCGCCTTGCCCCGGCCGCCGGTCCTGACCTGCGCCTTCACGACGACCCTGCCGCCGAGCCGGCGGGCGATCTCCCGGGCCTCCTTGGGCGAGTCGGTGACCTCGGCCCTCGGGACCAAGATGCCGTGTTCTTCGAAGAGTTCCCTTGCCTGGTGCTCGTACAGGTCCATTTCGGCTCCTGTCTGGAAAGTGCCGCACGCCCCCTGGACACCACCCACCGGATGCGGGATAACAAGGTTCATACAGTATTCGTCGACTGTATGCAATGTACCGCGAGAGCCTTCCAACCCCCTACGAAGGGACAGGACTTCGCCATGCCCGACGACACCCAGGACGTGATTTCCGGTGGTCATCTCGTTGCCAAGGCGCTGAAGGCAGAGGGCGTCGACCGCATCTACACCCTGTGCGGCGGCCACATCATCGACATCTACGACGGCTGCGTCGACGAGGGCATAGAAGTCGTCGACGTCCGCCACGAGCAGGTGGCCGCCCACGCCGCCGACGGCTACGCGCGCATCACCGGCAGGCCCGGATGCGCTGTCGTGACCGCCGGTCCGGGTACGACCGACGCCGTCACCGGGGTCGCCAACGCCTTCCGCGCGGAGTCCCCGATGCTGCTGATCGGCGGCCAGGGGGCGCTCGCCCAGCACAAGATGGGGTCCCTCCAGGACCTGCCGCACGTCGACATGATGACGCCGATCACCAAGTTCGCGGCGACCGTCCCGGACACCGCCCGCGCCGCCGACATGGTCTCCATGGCGTTTCGCGAGTGCTACCACGGCGCGCCCGGACCCTCCTTCCTGGAGATTCCGCGCGACGTCCTGGACGCCAAGGTGCCGGCGGCGAAGGCGCGCATCCCCAGGGCGGGCGCCTACCGGGCCGCCACCCGCTCGGCCGGCGACCCCGAGGCCGTCGAGAAGCTCGCCGACCTGCTCGTGCACGCGGAGAAGCCGGCCATCCTGCTCGGCAGCCAGGTCTGGACGACCCGCGGCACCGCGGACGCCATCGAGCTGGTGCGGACCCTCAATATTCCCGCGTACATGAACGGCGCGGGGCGCGGCACCCTGCCGCCGGGCGACCCGCACCACTTCCAGCTCTCCCGCCGGTACGCCTTCTCCAACGCCGATGTCATCGTGATCGTCGGCACGCCCTTCGACTTCCGCATGGGCTACGGCAAGCGCCTCTCCCCCACCGCGACCGTCGTCCAGATCGACCTCGACTACCGCACGGTCGGCAAGAACCGGGACATCGACCTGGGGATCGTCGGGGACGCGGGCCTGGTCCTGAAGTCCGTGACCGAGGCGGTCTCCGGGCGCGTCAACGGCGGGGCCTCCCGGCGCAAGGAGTGGCTCGACGAGCTGCGGGCCGCCGAACAGACCGCGATCGAGAAGCGGTTGCCGCAACTGCGCTCGGACGCCTCCCCCATCCACCCGTACCGCCTGGTCAGCGAGATCAACGACTTCCTCACCGAGGACTCCATCTACATCGGCGACGGCGGCGACATCGTCACCTTCTCGGGGCAAGTGGTACAGCCCAAGTCCCCCGGCCACTGGATGGACCCGGGCCCGCTCGGCACCCTCGGCGTGGGCGTCCCCTTCGTGCTCGCCGCCAAGCAGGCCCGCCCCGACAAGGAGGTGGTCGCCCTCTTCGGCGACGGCGCCTTCTCCCTCACCGGCTGGGACTTCGAGACCCTGGTCCGCTACGACCTCCCCTTCGTCGGGATCGTCGGCAACAACTCCTCGATGAACCAGATCCGTTACGGCCAGGCCGCCAAGTACGGCAAGGAGCGCGAGCGGGTCGGCAACACCCTCGGGGACGTCCACTACGACAAGTTCGCCCAGCTGCTGGGCGGTTACGGCGAGGAGGTGCGCGACCCCGCCGACATCGGCCCCGCCCTGCGCCGGGCCCGCGAGTCGGGCAAGCCGTCGCTGATCAACGTCTGGGTCGACCCGGACGCGTACGCCCCCGGAACCATGAACCAGACCATGTACAAGTGAGGTGGAACGCCCATGACCACCAAGGCACTTGAGGGCATTCGCGTCCTCGACATGACCCACGTCCAGTCGGGCCCCTCCGCCACCCAGCTGCTCGCCTGGCTCGGCGCGGACGTCGTCAAGCTGGAGGCCCCGACCGGTGACATCACCCGCAGGCAGCTGCGCGACCTCCCGGACGTCGACTCCCTCTACTTCACGATGCTCAACTGCAACAAGCGGAGCATCACCCTCAACACCAAGACCGAGCGCGGCAAGGAACTCCTGACCGAGCTGATCCGGCGCTCCGATGTGATGGTGGAGAACTTCGGTCCCGGCGCGGTCGACCGGATGGGGTTCACCTGGGACCGCATCAAGGAGATCAACCCCCGGATCGTGTACGCCTCCATCAAGGGGTTCGGGGACGGCCCGTACACCGACTTCAAGGCGTACGAGGTCGTCGCCCAGGCGATGGGCGGCTCGATGGCGACCACCGGCTTCGAGGACGGACCGCCGCTGGCCACGGGTGCACAGATCGGTGACTCCGGCACCGGGGTGCATACAGTAGCCGGAATACTGGCGGCGCTCTTCCAACGGGAGCGCACCGGCCGCGGCCAGCGCGTCAACGTCGCCATGCAGCACGCCGTGCTGAACCTCTGCCGGGTCAAGCTCCGCGACCAGCAGCGGCTCACCCACGGCCGGCTCGCCGAGTACCCGAACGAGGACTTCGGCGACGAGGTGCCACGCTCGGGCAACGCCTCCGGCGGCGGCCAGCCCGGCTGGGCGGTCAAGTGCGCGCCGGGCGGGCCGAACGACTACGTGTACGTCATCGTGCAGCCCGTCGGCTGGCAGCCGATCACCGAGCTGATCGGCCGGCCGGAGCTCGCGGCCGACCCCGAATGGGCGACCCCCGAAGCGCGCCTCCCCAAGCTCAACAAGATGTTCCAGCTGATCGAGGAGTGGTCCTCGACGCTGCCCAAGTGGGAGGTGCTGGGGCGGCTCAACGCCCACAACATCCCGTGCGGGCCGATCCTCTCCACCAAGGAGATCATCGAGGACGAGTCGCTGGTCGCCAACGAGATGGTGGTCACCGTCCCGCACCCCGAGCGCGGCGAGTTCGTCACCGTCGGCAGCCCGCTCAAGCTCTCCGACTCCCCGGTCGACGTCACCGGTTCGCCGCTGCTCGGCGAGCACAACGAAGCGGTCTACATCGGCGAACTCGGGCTCGGCGACGAGGAGTTGCGCCTGCTCAAGTCGAACGGAGTGATCTGACGTGATGGCAGAGGACCGGGAACTGCGGGTCCGCGCGCTCCTCGACTCCGTGCGGGCCGAGGGTCGTACCGCGCTCACCGCGCCGGAGGGCAAGGTGATCGCCGACGCGTACGGGATCGCCGTACCGGGCGAGGAGTTGGCGACGGATGTGGACGAGGCGGTGGCGTACGCGGCACGCTTCGCCGGACCGGTGGTCATGAAGATCGTCTCGCCGGACATCCTGCACAAGACCGACGCGGGCGGGGTCGTCGTCGGGGTGGCGGGCGCGGCGGACGTACGCGCGGCCTTCCACCGGATCGTCGAGAACGCGAAGGCCTACGACCCCGCTGCCCGGATCGAGGGCGTCCAGGTCCAGGAGCTGCTGCCGAAGGGTACGGAGGTCATCGTCGGCGCGGTCACCGACCCCACCTTCGGGAAGGTGGTCGCCTTCGGCCTCGGCGGGGTGCTGGTCGAGGTGCTGAAGGACGTGACCTTCCGGCTCGCGCCCGTCTCCGCCGACGAGGCGCTGTCCATGCTCGACTCCATCCAGGCCGCCGAAGTGCTGCGCGGGGTGCGCGGACAGGCGGGCGTGGACCGGTGGGCGGTCGCCGAGCAGATCCGCCGGGTCTCCCAACTGGTCGCCAACTTCCCGGAGATCGCCGAGGTGGACCTCAACCCGGTGATCGCGACACCGGAGGGCGCGGTCGCCGCCGACATCAGGATCATCCTGGCCGAGCAACAGCCGCCACCCCGCAGGAAGTACACCCGCGACGAGATCCTGGCCTCCATGCGCCGGCTGATGCAGCCCCGCTCGGTCGCCGTGATCGGTGCCTCCAACGAGCCGGGCAAGATAGGCAATTCGGTGATGCGCAACCTCGTGGACGGCGGCTTCACCGGGGAGATCCATCCGGTGAACCCCAGGGCCGATGACATTCTGGGCCGCAAGGCGTACAAGAGTGTCACGGACGTTCCCGGTGAGGTGGATGTGGCCGTCTTCGCCATTCCCGCCAGGTTCGTGGCAGCGGCGCTGGAGGAGGTGGGCCGGAAGCGGATCCCCAACGCCGTCCTGATCCCGTCCGGTTTCGCCGAGACCGGCGAGCACGAACTCCAGGCCGAGATCGTCGCGATCGGCGAGCGGTACGGCATCCGTCTGCTCGGCCCGAACATCTACGGCTACTACTCCACCTGGCAGGACCTGTGCGCCACGTTCTGCACGCCGTACGACGTGAAGGGCGGGGTGGCGCTGACCTCTCAGTCGGGCGGGATCGGCATGGCGATCCTGGGCTTCGCGCGCACCACCGGGACGGGTGTGTCGGCGATCGTCGGCCTCGGCAACAAGTCGGACCTGGACGAGGACGACCTGCTGACCTGGTTCGGCGAGGACCCGCACACCCAGTGCATCGCGATGCACCTGGAGGACCTCAAGGACGGCCGCGCCTTCGTCGAGGCGGCGCGGAACACCGTACCGAGGAAGCCTGTCGTGGTCCTCAAGGCGGGCCGTACGGCGGCCGGGGCCAAGGCGGCCGGTTCGCACACGGGCGCGCTCGCGGGCGACGACGCGGTGTACGACGACATCCTGCGGCAGGCGGGCGTGATCCGGGCGCCGGGCCTGAACGACATGCTGGAGTACGCGCGCGGCCTGCCGGTGCTGCCGGCCCCGCGGGGCGACAACGTCGTGATCATCACCGGCGCCGGCGGCAGCGGTGTCCTCCTGTCCGACGCGATCACCGACAACGGGCTCTCCCTGATGGAGATACCGCCGGACCTGGACGAGGCGTTCCGGCGCTTCATCCCGCCCTTCGGCGCGGCCGGCAACCCGGTGGACATCACGGGCGGCGAGCCGCCGTCGACGTACGAGGCGACGATCCGGCTGGGTCTTGAGGACCCGCGGATCCATGCGCTCGTCCTCGGCTACTGGCACACCATCGTCACCCCGCCGATGGTGTTCGCGGAGCTGACCGCACGGGTGGTCGCGGAGTTCCGGGAGCGGGGCATCGAGAAGCCGGTCGTCGCCTCGCTCGCGGGGGACGTCGAGGTCGAGGAGGCCTGCCAGTACCTGTACGAGCGGGGGGTCGTGGCCTACCCGTACACGACCGAACGGCCGGTGGCCGTGCTCGGCGCCAAGTACCGCTGGGCGCGCGCGGCCGGGCTGTTGGGGGGCGGGTCATGACGTAGCCGAGGAAGGGGCCGGCCGGCGGAGCGCGTCCTCGGCCGGCCCCGGGACCCGTGCGCGCGCGAAAGGCATTGGACAGGGGGCGCTGGCCAGAACTTTCGACGCAAGGGGTGCTGAGCGAACATGTCATCCATCGATCTATCGGTGTCCGTCCCCGTCAGGGAGGTGACGGACCGCAACGGCCGCAGGTACCGGATCGGCGAGACCGACGTCGATCTGATGGGCCGGACCCGCACGTGGATGGTCGTCCTGCCCTGGGTGGGCATGATGGGCATCAGCTCCGCCGAGTACGCGTTCACGTCGGCACAGGACACGCTGCACGAGGCGCATCTGTGGAGCAGCGGGCACATCTTCTGGCTGCTGGGCGTCTGGGTGTTCTTCCAGGCGGCCGTGGCCTTCCCGGCCGGGCAGCTGCGGGAGAGCGGACGGCTCCCCGCCCGTACGGCCATGCTGATCGGCGCGGCCGGCACGCTACTGGGCTACCTGGCACTGGCGTTCGCGCCGAACGTGGTCGTCGCCTTTCTCGGCTTCGGCATGTGCAGCGGTATCGGCGCCGGTCTCGTGTACGCGACCTGCGTGAACATGGTCGGCAAGTGGTATCCGGAGCGCAAGGGCGGCAAGACGGGCTTCGTGAACGGCGGTTTCGCCTACGGGTCGGTACCGTTCGTGTTCCTGTTCACCTCGGTCCTCGACCTGGGCAACTACAAGGCCGTGCTCAGTGCGGTGGGGGTCGGGCTGTGCCTGGTGGTGGCGTCGGCCGGCTGGTTCTTCAGGGACCCGCCGAAGAACTGGTGGCCGCCGCACGTGGATCCGCTGAGGACCACTCAGGACCCGCGTGTACGGCGGGCGTTGGAGAAGAACCCGCCGGCCGTCAGGCAGTACACCCCGAAGGAGGCCGCCCGTACGCCCGTCCTGTGGATGATGTGGTTCTGTCTGCTGTGCACGGCCGGGATCAATGTCTTCGGCATCGCCTTCCAGGTGCCGTTCGGCAGGGACATGGGGTTCGCGGGCGGGATCGTGGCCACGGCCATGTCCCTGAAGGCCATCGTCAACGGCACCGGACGCGGCGTCATCGGCTGGATCTCCGACCGCCGCGGCCGCCGCAACACGCTCATCATCGTCTGCATCGTGCTCGGCACGGCACAGTTCGGAGTCCTGGCCTCCGGCCAGATGCACAGCATGCCGTTCTTCCTGATCTGCTCCATGGTCTCCGGCTTCGGCGGCGGCGCGATCTTCCCGCTCTTCGCGGCCATGACGGCGGACTACTTCGGTGAGAACAACAACGCCACCAACTACGGGATGGTCTACAGCTCCAAGCTGATCTCCGGCCTGGTGGGCTCCGGTCTGGGCGCGGTCGTCGTCGGTGAGTGGGACTACCACGGCGCGTTCGTGCTCGCGGGCTCCGTCGGCCTGGCCTCCGCAGTGCTGGCCCTCTTCCTCAAGGCACCGGGCAGGCCCAGCGCCCGGCGCATCGTCCCCAACCCGCATCCGCTCGGCGAGGAGATGGCGTGACATGACGGCAGACCCTGTAGCCACGAACAGCACCGACGCCGGACGACGCCCGTACCGCGAGGTCACGGACGCCCGCGGCCGCGTCTACCGGATCGGCGAGACCGACCGGGACATCCTCGGCCACTCCCGCAACATCATGGTGTACCTGCCCTGGGCAGCCATGATGGCCATCAGCGTCTTCGAGTACGCGTACGGCTCCGCGGAGGACACCCTGTCCCACGCGCACGGCTGGACGCAGTCCAACACCTTCTGGATCCTGAGCGTCTGGGTGTTCTTCCAGGCGGGCATCGCCTTCCCGGCGGGCTGGCTGCGCGAGAAGGGCATCCTGACCGCGCGCCGCGCCATGTACACCGGCTCCGGGATGTGCCTGCTCGGCTTCCTGGCGCTCTCCCACATCAGCGAGATCTGGCTGGCGATCATCGGCTTCGGCGTGATCGGCGGCCTCGGCTCCGGCCTGGTCTACGCGACCTGCATCAACATGGTCGGCAAGTGGTTCCCCGAACGCCGGGGCGCCCGCACGGGTTTCGTGAACGGCGGCTTCGCGTACGGCTCGCTCCCCTTCATCTTCATCTTCAACTACGCCTTCGACACGGCCAACTACCACCGCGTCCTGGATCTCATCGGCGCCTACGTGATGGTCGTGGTCCTGGTGACCGCGTTCTTCTTCAAGGATCCGCCGAAGAACTGGTGGCCGGCCGACGTCGACCCGCTCACGCACACGGGCGACACCGGGACCGGCGCGGCCCTCGCCAAGAACCCGCCCGCGGTACGGCAGTTCACACCGAAGGAGGCGATCCGCACCGGCATGCTCCCGCTGATGTGGATCTCCATCGTCATGACGGCGGGCGTGTCGATCTTCGGTATCTCCTTCCAGGTGGACTTCGCGAAGGACGTCGGCTTCGGCCCCCTGGTCGCGGCCTCCTCGATGGGCGTGATGGCGGTCATCAACGGCGTAGGCCGCGGCGTGGTCGGCTGGCTCTCCGACCGCCTCGGCCGCAAGCCGACCCTCGTCTTCGTCATCGTCGTCCTGGGCCTGGCCCAGTTCGGCGTGATCTGGGCCGGTGACATCAAGAGCGAGTGGCTGTTCCTGTTCTTCGCCTTCCTGTCCGGCTTCGGCGGCGGCGCCTTCTACCCGCTCTTCGCCGCCCTCACCCCGGACTACTTCGGCGAGAACTACAACGCCACCAACTACGGCCTGGTCTACAGCGGCAAGCTCGTCAGCGGCCTCTTCGGCGGCGGCCTGGGCTCGATGGTGGTCGGCGCGTGGGGCTACAACGGCGCGTATGCGCTGGCGGGCGGCGTCTCGATGCTGGCGGCGGGGGTGGCCCTGCTGCTCCGGCAGCCGGGCCGGGGGACGACGGCGACGGTGGGGGCGGTGCAGCCGCGGACGGCCACCTGACGGTTTCCGCCGAGCCTCAGGTCGAGGTCTTCCCGGCGGTGAGTCCCGGACCCGTGTCCGGGACTCAGCCGCTTCCCGAACACGGCCTTCGCCGCCCTCCCGGACAACGCTGTGCCCGGTCCCACGAGCGGCGGACCTCGGCGGACAGCCTGGAGCGCCTGAGACCGGCCCACCGACGAGACCGGCAGAAGGAGCCCCTTGCCATGGGACCGGGCACACCGATGATCTGGGGTTCGTCGTTCCGCTCAACGCAGTGCCCGCGGCACCGCGATAGGTTCAACCATGCGATCTCGAACAAGCGGCATGTGGTGGGGAACGGCCGTCGAGGCACCGGACCCGGCACTCCTGGCCCGTTTCTACGCGGGACTGCTGGAGTGGCCGATCGTGCACGAGGAACCCGGCACGGCCGTCGTCGCCCCGCCCCAGGGTGCCGTCTACCTCGTCTTCCAGGAGGCCGCCGGCTATCGGCCGCCGACCTGGCCGCCGGTCGACGGTGAGCAGCGCACGATGATGCACCTCGACTTCCAGGTGGACGACCTGGACGCGGCGGTGGCCGAGGCCGTCGCCATGGGAGCCGCGCTTGCACCGGATCAGCCGCAGGACAACGTGCGCGTGCTGTTCGATCCCGCCGGTCACCCCTTCTGCCTGTGCCGCGACGACGGATAGGAGCAGGACGCGAGAAATTCGTACACGCTGACTGCGCAGGGTCCCGTAGATTCCCGGCGGAGCCCGTCCGAGGTGCTCCGATTGGGGGGCATCGATGACCGTGGAGTCGATACCGGTGAAGGCGGCGCCGGAGTCGCTGGTGTGGCAGGGCGACGAACTGGTCTCCGTGGTCGGAGGCGGCCGACGCTGGGACCGCGACGGGGTGGAACGCAGGGCGCCCTTCGCGTGGAGCTTTCCGTTCGACGCCGGGACCGTCTCGGCGTCGGGGACCTACTCCGCGGTGTACCAGGAACGCGGCACCAAGGGCGTGCTGCTCGAAGGCGAACGGGTCGTGCGGGAGCTGAACCGCAGCTACTACCGTGCGCCGAGCTACGACTACCCGCTCGCCCTCGGCAGGTTGGGCGACGGACGCGAGGTCGTCGTGCACTGCCCCGACGAATACAACGTGCTCCAGATCGAGGACGCGGCGACCGGCGAGCGGCTGACCGCCGGCGGGCGTGAACCGCAGGACGTCTTCCACTCCAGGCTCGGCCTGAGCCCGGACGGTCGGTACCTGCTCTCGGTCGGCTGGTTCTGGCATCCCTTCGGGACGGCCCTGGTCTACGACACCGTGCTCGCGCTCACCGATCCCGGCACCCTGGACGGCGACGGTGTGCTGCCGCCGGAGACGGCCGCGAACGGCGAGGTGACGGCGGGCTGCTGGCTCGACGCCGACCGGCTGGTCCTGGCGACGGGCACGGAGGACTGGAACGACGAGCAGATGGCCGCGCTTCCGCCACGCCACCTGGGCGTGTGGTCGATCTCCGAGAGCCGCTGGCTCCACCGCAGTCCCGTCGCAGATGCCGACCCGGGTGTCCTGCTCCTGCCCCGTGGCGACCAGGTGATCTCGTTCCTCGGCCACCCGCGGCTGCTCGACCCGATCACCGGGCTCATCGTCGCGGAGTGGCCCGAGGTCCCCGTGCCCGCCAAATCCGCCTGCTTCGGCAACCGCCGCGTCCCGACCCCCGTCGCCGCCCTCCACCCCGACGGCACCCGGCTGGCCGTCGCGACGGCGGAAAGCATCGCCCTCATCACGCTGCCGTGAGCCGACTGGCCGGGACAGACGCGCCCCGCGCCGCCACCCGGCTCAGGACTTCGCCCGCTCGTGGTACGACCGCCGCGTGTGCTCCGTGTGTTCGCGCATCAGGCGGGTCGCGAGCTGCTCGTCCCGGGCCGTGATCGCCGCGATCAGTTCACGGTGCTCGATCCAGGACTGGTGGCCGCGCTGGCGGGCCACCGGGGTGTAGTACCAGCGGACCCTGCGGTCGACCTGGGCGGCGAGTTCGGCGAGGACCGCGTTGCCGGCCAGGTCCATGATCTTGGCGTGGAAGGCGGCGTTGAGGGCGACGGCCGCGTCCACGTCGTCCGCGACGACCGCCTTCTCGCCCTCGGCGCACAGGGATTCGAGGGCGGCGACGCCCGCACTGCCCGCCTCGGCCGCTGCCAGCCGGGCCGCCTCCGCCTCCAACAGGGTGCGGACCGTGAGGAGTTGGTCGGCCTCCGCCTCCGTCGGCTCGTGCACGAACGCGCCCTGCGCGGGCCGGAGGTCGACCCAGCCCTCGGTGTTCAGCCGCTGGAGTGCCTCGCGCACCGGCTGCCGGGAGACGCCGAGGTGGCCGGCGAGTTCGCTCTCGACGAGGTGCTGGCCGGGCTGGAGGGCGCGGGTCGTGATGAGCTCCAGCAGTGCCTCGTAGACGCGGTCGCGGAGCGGGCCGGGGCGTTCCAGCTTCGGCACCGCGCCCTGCGGCAGTCCGGCAGACAACATCGGTCTCCCCCTCCTCGGCAGACGCGCAGAGAGTCCGTCCCAGTATCGATTGTCTTTCGTCTACAGTCTACGGCGCACAAAGGCCGCCCGGGGCGGGAGTTGGCCACGTCCCACGGCCCGGGACACCCGGTGCGCGCCCCTCACGGGCAGCGGACGACCTGACCGGCGTAGGACAGGTTGCCGCCGAAGCCGAACAGCAGGATCGGGTCGCCACCGGAGACGCGTCCCTGTTCGACCAGCTTGGACAGGGCCAGGGGGATGCTGGCGGCGGAGGTGTTGCCCGATTCGGTGACGTCGCGGGCGACGACCGCGTTGACCGCGCCGATCTTCGCGGCAAGGGGTTCGATGATCCGCAGGTTGGCCTGGTGCAGGACGACCGCCGCGAGGTCGGCGGGGGCGATCCCGGCCTTCTCGCAGGCGCGCCGGGCGATGGGCGGCAGCTGGGTGGTGGCCCAGCGGTAGACGCTCTGCCCCTCCTGCGCGAACCGGGGCGGGGTGCCCTCGATCCGTACGGCGTGGCTCATCTCGGGGACGGACCCCCACAGCACCGGTCCGATCCCGGGCTCCTCGCCCGCCCCGCACGCCTCGACCACGGCCGCGCCGGCCCCGTCGCCGACCAGGACACACGTCGTGCGGTCGGTCCAGTCCGTCACCTCGGACATCTTGTCGGCGCCGATGACCAGCGCGCGGGTGGCGGCGCCCGCCCGGACGGTGTGGTCGGCGGTGGCGAGGGCGTGGGTGAAGCCGGCGCACACGACGTTGACGTCCATCGCGGCGGGCTGCGGGATGCCGAGCCGGGCGGCGACGCGGGCCGCCATGTTCGGGGACCGGTCGATCGCGGTGGAGGTGGCGACCAGCACCAGGTCGATGTCCGCGGGGGTGAGGCCGGCCGCGGCGAGGGCCTTGGCGGCGGCGTGCGCGGCCAGTTCGTCGACGGGTTCGTCGGGTCCGGCGATGTGCCGGGTGTCGATGCCCACCCGGCTGCGGATCCACTCGTCACTGGTGTCGACCATGCCCGCCAGGTCCTCGTTGGTGAGTACCTTCGCGGGCTGGTAGTGGCCGACGGCGGCGATGCGCGAGCCGTTCATGGGTGGTGGGTCCCCCTTGTTGCCTCGGTGTGGGCCCACCAGTCTGTTCAGTGACTCACGGGTACGGGGGCACGTAAGGCCACAGGAAACGGGCGCCCGAGTTGTCGGCTTCTTGCAGACCCTCGGACGCCCGGGCATTCCCCTGACTCACCCGTTGAACAGCTGTGTCGCTTTCTGTACGAGTTCGTACACTCCGTAGGCGAACGGCGCGCCCACCCAGAGCCAGGCGACGGCGATCAGCCAGCGGCGGTCCGGCTCAGGCCGGCTGCTCTCGTTCGACATCGACGGCCTCCCTCGGGGCGGGGATGTGGTGACGGACGTTGACGGGCCGGACCAGCTCGTTGGCGACGAAGCCGACGACGAGCAGGCCGATCATGATGCCGAAGGACAGGGTGTACAGGTCCGAGCCGTGCTTGCCGGCGTCCTTCTGGTGGTCGGCGATCCAGTTGACGATCAGTGGCCCGAGCACCCCGGCGAGGGACCAGGCGGTGAGCAGCCGGCCATGGATGGCGCCGACCTGGTAGGTGCCGAAGAGGTCCTTCAGGTAGGCGGGGACCGTCGCGAAGCCGCCGCCGTAGAAGGAGAGGATCACCAGCGCGCAGAGGATGAACAGCGGCTTGGAGGAGTCCCCGAAGAGGGCGATGAGCAGGTACATCAGCGCGCCCACGCCGAGGTAGACGCGGTAGATGTTCTTGCGGCCGATCAGGTCGGAGGTGGACGACCAGCCGATGCGGCCCGCCATGTTCGCGGCGGACAGCAGGGCGACGAACCCGGCCGCCGCGGACACCGACACCGGGGTGGAGCTGTCGGCGAAGAAGTCCGCGATCATCGGGGCGGCCTTCTCCAGGATGCCGATGCCGGCGGTCACGTTCATGCAGAGCACGACCCACAGGCACCAGAACTGCGGGGTGCGGATCGCGCTGTTCGCGGAGACCTGCACACCCTCGAAGGCGCTCGGCGCGTCCGCGACCGGCTTCTCGGTGCGCGGGACCCGGATCAGCAGCACGCCGAGGGTCATGAAGACGGCGTACGACAGCCCGTGCACCAGGAAGGCGAGGGCGATGCCATCGTTGTCACTGCCGAAGGAGGAGAGCATCTGCGCGGACCAGGGCGAGGCGATCAGCGCGCCGCCGCCGAAGCCCATGATGGCGATGCCGGTGGCCATGCCGGGCCGGTCCGGGAACCACTTGATCAGTGTGGAGACCGGCGAGATGTAGCCGATGCCGAGGCCGATGCCGCCGACGAAGCCGTAGCCGAGGACGATCAGCCAGAACTGCTTGGTCTCGGCGCCGAGCGCGGAGATCAGGAAGCCGGTGAAGAAGCAGACCAGGGCGACGGTCATGGCCCAGCGCGGGCCGTTGCGCTCGACGAGGGTGCCGCCGAACGCGGCCGACAGACCGAGCATCACGATCGCGAGCTGGAAGGGCAGCGCACTCTGGGTGCCGCTCAGGTTCAGCGCGGATTCGAGCGGCGGCTTGAACACGCTCCAGGCGTAGGCCTGGCCGATGGAGAGATGGACGGAGAGGGCGGCGGGCGGGACGAGCCAGCGGCTCCAGCCCGGCGGTGCTACAGGGGGGCTGCTCATGAGTCCCGAACGGTAGGGCCACGTCAGGGTGGTTGAGAACCCGACGACTCGATCGTGTGCGTTGAGCGGTATCCAGAATGCGCCGAACGGTCGCTGCCCGAACCCTTGTCCGCCCCGACTCCATACTGTAGACAATATTTCGTCGACATCATTCGGCCCGCTCCGGGCCGCCTCCGCGGTATCCCTCAAACCGAACGGAGTGTTCCGTGAAAGTCGCAGTCCTCGGCGCCGGTGCGATCGGCGCCTACGTCGGTGCCGCGCTCCACCGCGCGGGCGCCGACGTGCACCTCATCGCCCGTGGACCGCATCTGACGGCCATGAGGCAGTACGGGGTACGGGTACTGAGCCCGCGCGGCGACTTCACCGCGCACGCCCACGCCACCGACGACCCGGCCGAGGTCGGCCCGGTCGACTACGTCTTCCTGGGCCTGAAGGCCAACTCGTACGCGGCGTGCGGGCCGCTGGTCGGGCCGCTGCTGCACGAGCGGACGGCGGTGGTCGCCGCCCAGAACGGCATCCCCTGGTGGTACTTCCACCGGCACGGCGGCCCCTACGACGGCCACCGCGTCGAGAGCGTCGACCCGGGCGGTGCCGTCAGCGCCGTACTCGCCCCCGAACGCGCCCTCGGCTGCGTGGTCTACGCCGCCACCGAGCTCGAAGCCCCCGGCGTGGTACGGCACTTGGAGGGCACCAGGTTCTCGATCGGCGAGCCCGACCGCAGCGTGTCGGCGCGCTGCCTGCGGTTCGGCGAGGCCATGCGGGCCGGCGGGCTGAAGTGCCCGGTGGAGCAGGACCTGCGCAACGACATCTGGCTCAAGCTGCTCGGCAACATCTCCTTCAACCCGATCAGCGCGCTGGCCCGCGCCACCATGCGGCAGATGTGCCTGCACGGCGGTACCCGCCGGGTCATCGAGATCATGATGCGCGAGACGCTCGACGTCGCCGAGGCGCTCGGCTGCGAGGTCGGCGTGTCCATCGAACGCCGGCTGGCGGGCGCCGAGAAGGTCGGCGACCACCGCACCTCCACGCTCCAGGACCTGGAGCGCGGCAAGCCGCTGGAACTCGACGTGCTCCTCGCGGCCGTCGTCGAACTGGCGGAGATCACCGGTGTGCCGGTGCCCACCCTGCGCACCGTGCACGCCATCTCGGACCTGCTCGCACTGAGGAGCGCCGCATGAGGAAGAGGCAGCAGAGGACCTACACCCGGCTCACCCACCCCCTGGTCAGGGACTCGCGTGACGAGCCCTTCCGGCAGGCGAGTTGGGAGGAGGCCCTGGACCGCGCGGCCCGCGGCCTGGGGCGCAACCGGGACGCGTTCGGGATGTTCTCCTGTGCCCGCGCCACCAACGAGATGAACTACGTCGCCCAGAAGTTCGCCCGGGTGGTGATGGGCACCAACAACGTCGACTCCTGCAACCGGACCTGTCACGCCCCGAGCGTGGCCGGCCTGAGCGCCGCCTTCGGGTCCGGCGGCGGCACGTCCTCGTACGAGGAGATCGAGCACACCGACGTCATCGTGATGTGGGGCTCCAACGCCCGCTTCGCGCACCCGATCTTCTTCCAGCACGTGCTGAAGGGGATCAGGAACGGCGCCCGGATGTACGCCGTCGACCCGCGTCGCACCTCCACCGCCGAGTGGGCGGAGAGCTGGCTCGGGCTGAACGTCGGCACGGACATCCCGATGGCGCACGCGATCGGCCGGGAGATCATCCACGCGGGGCTGGCCAACGAGGCGTTCATCGGGCGGGCGACCACCGGCTTCGAGGCGTACCGGGCGCTCGTGGAGCCCTGGACGCTGTCCCTCGCCGAGAAGGTGACGGGCGTACCGGCGCGTGCGATAGGGGAGTTGGCGCACGCCTACGCCCGCGCCGAGCGCGCCCAGCTGTGCTGGACCCTCGGCATCACCGAGCACCACAACGGCACCGACAACGTCCGCGCCCTGATCAACCTCTCCCTGCTCACCGGTCAGGTGGGCCGCTGGGGCGCCGGGCTGCAGCCGCTGCGCGGCCAGAACAACGTGCAGGGCGGCGGGGACATGGGCGCGATCCCCAACCGCCTGCCCGGCTTCCAGGACATCCTCGACCCGGACACCCGGCTGAAGTTCGAGTCGGCCTGGGACACGGTCATCCAGCCGCACTACGGGCTGAACCTCACCGAGATGTTCGAGGCGATGGAGGAGGGCACGCTCAGGGCGGTCTACTGCATCGGGGAGAACCCGGCCCAGTCGGAGGCCGACAGCGAGCAGGCGGTACGTCGGCTGAGGGCCCTGGACTTCCTGGTGGTCCAGGACATCTTCCTCACGAGGACGGCGGAGCTGGCGGACGTGGTGCTGCCCGCGACCGCCGGGTGGGCGGAGACCGAGGGCACCACCACCAACAGCGAACGGCGGGTCCAGCGGGTGCGCCGGGCCGTCACCCCGCCCGGTGAGGCCCGCGAGGACATCGACATCCTCTGCGCGCTGGCGGCCCGGCTCGGCCACGACTGGACGTACGCCGACGCGGAGGCCGTCTGGAACGAGCTCAGATCGGTCTCCCCCGACCACTACGGGATGACGTACGACCGTCTCGCCGAGCACCAGGGCATCCAGTGGCCGTGCCCGAGCACCGAGCGCCTCGAACCGACGTACCTGCACGGCAGGTTGTGGGAGACGGACCCGGCCAGGCGCGGGCTGCCGGCGCCCTTCGGGCTGGTCCGGCACGATCCGCCGGTCGACCTGACCGACGAGGAGTACCCGATCCGGCTCACCACCGGGCGCCGGCTCGACTCCTACAACACCGGGGTGCAGAGCGGCGGTTACGCCTCCCCGCTGCGGCGTGGCGAGTACCTCGAGCTGTGCCCGGAGGACGCCGAGCGGTACGGGGTGGTGGTCGGCGAGGAGGTCCGGGTGTCCTCGCGGCGGGGCGCGGTGGTGGCGCCGGTCTGGATCGACACCGCGCTGCGCCCTGGTCTCGCCTTCATGACCATGCACTTTCCCGACGAGGTGGACACCAACCAGCTGACGATCGAGGCCAACTGCCCGATCGCGGGGACGGCGGAGTTCAAGGCGTCGGCGATCCGTATCGAGAAGCTCCCGGTCGCGACCATCGTGAGGTGACACAGGTGGACCTGCACTTCGGCGACAGCAAGCCGACCGACGAGGAACGGGCCGCCGTCGACGCCCTGTTGGGGCCCCCGGAGTCCTCCTGGGAGGGCGCCGACCGCACCGACGCGGACCTGCGCTGGGCGCGCGGCGGCCGGGAGGCCCGGGACCGCCGCGACCTGCTGCTGCCGGGGCTGCACGCGCTCAACGACCGGATCGGCTGGATCAGCGAGGGCGCCCTCGGCTACCTGTGCCGCCGCCTGACGGTCCCTCCGGCGGAGGCCTACGGGGTCGCCACCTTCTACGCGATGTTCTCCGTACGGCCCCGCCCGGCGACCGTCCTGCACGTCTGCACGGACCTGGCGTGCACGGCGGCCGGGGCGTCCGCACTGTGCGCCGGCGTGGAGAAGAGTGCCGGTCCCGGGGTGCACGTCGAGCGCAGCCCCTGTCTGGGCCTGTGCGAGCGCGCCCCGGCCGCCCTCGCGATCCGGGCCGGGGATCCGGTGCGTACGGCGGTGTCGGCCCCGGCGACGGTCGCAACGGCCGTCCTCGCGGCCACCGCGCCCGACTCGGCGCCCGAAGAGCCCCCGGCCGCCATGGCCGTACCCCAGGCCGGGCAGGGCAGCCTCGTCCTCCTCAAGCGTGTCGGCGTGGTCGACCCGGCCTCGCTCGACGACTACCGGGCGCACGGCGGCTACACCGCCCTGCGGCACGCCTTCGGGCTCGGCCCCGCCGGGGTCATCCGCGAGGTCACCGACTCGGGCCTGGTCGGGCGCGGTGGCGCCGCCTTCCCCACCGGCCGCAAGTGGCAGGCCACGGCGTCCCGGCCCGACCACCCGCACCACCTGGTCTGCAACGCCGACGAATCGGAGCCGGGCACCTTCAAGGACCGCGTGCTCATGGAGGGCGATCCCTACTCCCTCGTGGAGGCGATGACGATCGCGGCGTACGCGATCGGCGCGCACCGGGGCTATCTGTACCTGCGCGGCGAGTACCCCCGGGCACTGGGCCGCATGGCACACGCCGTGGCGCAGGCACGCGCGCGTGGCTTCCTCGGTGCCGACGTCCTCGGTCAGGGCTTCGCCTTCGACATCGAGATCCGGCGCGGCGCCGGGGCGTACATCTGCGGTGAGGAGACGGCCCTGTTCAACTCCATCGAGGGGTACCGGGGCGAGCCGCGCTCGAAGCCGCCGTTCCCGGTGGAGAAGGGGCTGTTCGGCAGGCCGACGGTCGAGAACAACGTGGAGACGCTGGTCAACGTCCTGCCGATCCTGACCATGGGCGCCCCGGCGTACGCGGCGATCGGGACCGCCAGGTCCACCGGTCCGAAGCTCTTCTGCGTGTCCGGGAGCGTGTCCCGCCCCGGCGTCTACGAGCTCCCCTTCGGCGCCACCCTCGGCGAACTCCTCCAACTGGCCGGAGCGCGCGACAACTTGCGGGCGGTCCTGCTCGGCGGGGCCGCAGGCGGCTTCGTACGGCCGGACGAACTCGGCATCCCGCTCACCTTCGAGGGCACCCGGGAGGCGGGCACCACGCTCGGCTCGGGTGTGGTGATGGCCTTCGACGACACCGTGCCCCTGCCCGAACTCCTGCTGCGGATAGCCCGGTTCTTCCGGGACGAGTCCTGCGGGCAGTGCGTGCCCTGCCGGGTCGGGACGGTCCGGCAGGAGGAGGCACTGCACCGGATCGTCGCGCGTACCGGCGCGGACGCGGCCGGGGACGTGGCGCTGCTGCGCGAGGTCGGCCGGGCGATGCGGGACGCCTCGATCTGCGGTCTCGGCCAGACCGCGTGGAACGCCGTGGAATCCGCCATCGACCGTCTGGGGGCGTACCGATGACCGTCACACCGCTGGGGATCCCGCGCCGGCTGCTGGAGTTCACGATCGACGGCGCGGAGGCGCGGGTCCCGGAGGGCTCGACGATCCTGGACGCCTGCCGGGCGGCCGGGACGGACGTGCCCACCCTGTGCGAGGGCGACACGCTCCGCCCGAAGAACGCCTGCCGGGTGTGCGTGGTGGAGGTGGAGGGGGCCCGGACCCTCGTGCCCGCCTGCTCCCGGCAGGCCGAACCGGGGATGGTGGTGCGCACCGGCGGCGAACGCGTCCGGCACAGCCGCCGGATCGTCCTGGAGCTGCTGGCCTCCTCGGTGGACCTGTCGACGACCCCGCGCGCCGCCGAGTGGATCAAGGAGTACGAGGCGAAGCCGGACCGCTTCGGCCCCGACGCGGCCCGCGTCGACGAGGAACCCAGGGTCGACAACGATCTGTACGTGCGCGACTACGGCAAGTGCATCCTCTGCTACAAGTGCGTGGACGCCTGCGGCGACCAGTGGCAGAACAGCTTCGCGATCTCCGTCTCCGGGCGCGGCTTCGACGCCCGGATCGCCGTCGAGCACGACGCCCCGCTGACCGACTCCGCCTGTGTCTACTGCGGGAACTGCGTGGAGGTGTGTCCCACCGGGGCGCTGTCGTCCAGGTCGGAGTTCGACATGCGGGCGGCGGGTACCTGGGACGAGTCGCGGCAGACGGAGACGACCACCGTGTGCGCGTACTGCGGTGTGGGCTGCAACCTCACCCTCCACGTGCAGGACAATGAGATAGTCAAGGTCACCTCGCCGCACGACAACCCGGTGACCCACGGCAATCTCTGCATCAAGGGCCGTTTCGGCTACCAGCACGTACAGAACCGGGGCTGATCAGACCATGGGACGAGTCACGGAACGACGCAAGGTCATCCGGATCCGCGACGGAGCGGTCTCCGCCCGGCCGGACACGCTCGTCGCCGAGGAACCGCTGGAGATCAGACTCAACGGGAAACCCCTGGCCATCACCATGCGCACCCCCGGCGACGACTTCGCGCTGGCGGCCGGGTTCCTGGTGAGCGAGGGGGTGCTGGCGGCCGACGACGACCTGCAGAACATCGTCTACTGCGCGGGCGCCACGGTCGACGGCTCCAACACCTACAACGTGGTCGACGTGCGGACCTCGCCGGGCGTCACGCTCCCCGACTTCACCCTGGAGCGGAACGTCTACACCTCCTCGTCCTGCGGGCTGTGCGGCAAGGCGAGCCTGGACGCGGTGCGTACGACGGCCCGCTGGCCGATAGCCGACACTCCCCCGGTCCGGGTCGGACCCGAGTTGCTCGCGAGCCTCCCCGACCGGCTCCGCGCGGCCCAGCGGGTGTTCGACCGGACCGGGGGGCTGCACGCGGCGGCCCTGTTCACGGAGGACGGCGAGCTGCTGGACATCCGTGAGGACGTGGGCCGGCACAACGCGGTGGACAAGCTGGTCGGCCGGGCCCTGCAGAACGGTGACCTGCCGCTGTCCCGGACGATCCTGCTGGTCTCCGGGCGGGCCTCCTTCGAGCTGGCGCAGAAGGCCGTGATGGCGGGCATCCCGGTGCTGGCGGCGGTCTCCGCGCCGTCCTCGCTGGCGGTGGACCTGGCGGCGGAGAGCGGGCTGACCCTGGTCGGTTTCCTGCGGGGCAGCAACATGAACGTGTACGCGGGCGAGGACCGCATCGCTCTGCGGGCCGCGGCCGCCCAGGGCTGACCGCTTCCCCGCGGCACGGCGGCGGGGCCCCGAACGGCGGGGAGCGCCCCCTGCGCCGCAGGGGCCCCGCCTCAGTCCGAGCCGGGCGCCCCGACGCCCGCCGCGGCCTCGGCGAACGCGGCGACCAGCGCGGAGCGGCGGCCGGCCGCCCAGGCCAGCAGCACCCGGTCGGGTTCGGCGTCGACGACCGGGACGTAGACGATGTCCGGGCGGGAGTACTGCTCGGCGGCCGAGCGGGGCACCATCGTGATGGCGGTGCCGGCGGCCACGCATTCGAACTTCTCCTCGATGGTGCGCAGCGGCAGGTCGCCGGGCCGCGGGTCGTTGTAGCGCAGCCACTGCTCGCCGTCGAGGTCGGCCAGCGAGATCTCCTGCTTCCCGGCGAGCCGGTGCCGGTCCGGGAGCATGGCCACGCGGGGCTCGCTGTACAGGGGCCGCAGTTCGAGCCCCTCCTCGCGGATCGGGAGTCGTACGTAGGCGATGTCGACGGTGCCGTCGAGGATCAGCTGCTCCTGGTCGTCCCACTCGACCCGGCGGGCGCGCGCCTCGATGTCCGGGTGGCCCGCGTTGAAGGCGCGCAGCGCCTCGGTGACCACGACGCCGGCCCGGAAGCCGACGACCAGCCGCCGCCGGCCGCGTGCGGCCTGTACCACCCGGCGCCGGGTCCCGTCGGCGACGGCGAGCAACTGCCGTGCGTCTTCGAGGAGTTGACGCCCGGCGTCGGTCAGGGTCACGCCGTGGCTGTCCCGTGTGAACAGTTCGGCGCCCAAGTCCTTCTCCAGCGCCCGGATCTGACGGCTCAGCACCGGCTGGGCGATGTGCAGCCGCTCCGCCGCCCGGCCGAAGTGGAGGAGTTCGGCGACCGCCGTGAAGTAGCGGACCTTGCGCAGGTCCAGGTCCATGACCGGGGCTCCTTCCCAGGTGGCGATGTCTTCAGGGTATCGCCGCAGCCGAAAGAGGTCTTGGACGGCCGACGCCCCGCGGCCGCAGGCTGGAGATGTCCGAACGGGACGGAACACCGGCTTGGAAAGGGGATCTGCCATGGGTCTGCAGGGACAGCGTGTCGTCGTCATCGGGGGTACGGCGGGCATCGGGCTCGCGGTCGCCGAGGGCGCGGCGCGGGAGGGCGCGCGGGTGGTCGTCGCCTCGCGTCGGCAGGAGAGTGTGGACGCGGCGCTGAAGGTGCTGCCGGAGGGCGTCGAGGGGCAGGTCCTGGACGCCACGGACGAGGCCGCGGTGCGCGGCTTCTTCACCCGTGTCGGAGCCTACGACCACCTGGTGTACACGGCCGGTGACTCGCTCCTGCTGGAGACCCTGGCCGGGACGGACATCGCGGCGGCCCGGAGCTTCCTGGACACCCGGCTGTGGGGTGCGTACGCGGCGGTGAAGTACGGCGCCGGGTCGATCCGCCCCGGCGGGTCGGTGGTGCTGACCACGGGGACGGCGGGGCTCCGGCCGCTGCCCGGTTCGAGCGTCGCGTCGGCGCTGTGCGGGGCGATGGAGTCGCTGACCCGGGCGCTGGCCGTGGAGCTGGCGCCGGTGCGGGTCAACGTGGTCTCGCCGGGGGTGGTGCGGACCGAGCTGTGGCGGGAGCTGCCGGAGACCGACCGGGAGGGGCTGTACCGGTCGTCCGCCGAGTCGCTGCCGGTGGGGCGGGTCGGCGAGCCGGCGGATGTGGCGGAGGCGTACCTGTACCTGATGCGTGGGGGGTACAGCACCGGGTCGGTGGTGGTCGTGGACGGCGGCGGGACGCTGGTCTGAGCGGTCAGGCGGGGGTGAGGCGGATGTCGGCGGCGGCCACGACCGTGCCGAGGCGCGGGAAGTCGAGCCGGACGGACGCCTCGTGCTCGGCGCCGGTGAGGGCGGCCATCGCGTCCTCGACGAAGACCAGGTCGTAGCCGAGGTCGGCGGCGGCGCGGGCGGTGGACTCGACGCCGAGGTTGGTGGCGATGCCGCCGAACACCAGCCGGGTGACGCCGAGCCGGCGCAGCCGGGCGTCGAGTTCCGTGCCCTGGAAGCCGCCGATCGTCCGCTTGACGATCTCCACGTCCCCCTCCTTCCTGAGTCCGGCCACGAGCCCGCTGCCCGGCGGCTGCTCGGCGAGGGAGGGCCGTTCGACGCGGACCAGCACCACGGGTGCGCCGGCGGCGCGGAAGGAGTGGGCCAGTTCCTCGGCGGCGTGCAGGACTTCGGTGCCCTTGCGGGGCTCCAGGGGCAGCGCGACGATGCGGTCCATCAGGTCGACGAGGACGAGGGCGGTGCGCGCCGGATCGAGCGCCAGGGGTGCGGTCATGACGGAACGTTAGCCGTCATGAGCCGTCCGTACCGGAAATCCGGATCAACAGGCCTGTGAACTGGTCGCGTTCGGCGGCCGACAGGCAGCCGGCAGCGGGGCGCTCAGCGGCGGAGCGTCCCGGTACCGACCGCGGGCCGTGACTCCGCCGCGGGGGCGGCCGGGGGCTCGGCCGTCTCCTGGGCCTCGGGGTCGTGGGCGCGGCGCTTGGCGATGACCGCGCACACCATGAGCTGCATCTGGTGGAAGAGCATCAGCGGCAGCACGGCCAGCGAGGCGTGGGCGCCGAACAGCACGCTGGCCATGGGCAGCCCGGAGGCGAGGGACTTCTTCGACCCGGCGAACTGGATGGCGATGCGGTCCCCGCGGCCGAAGCCGAGCGCCTTGGCTCCGTACCAGGTCAGCAGGAGCATCACGGCGAGCAGGACGGCTTCGACGGCGAGGAGGCCGGCCAGCCGCACGGCGCTGACCTGGTGCCAGATGCCCCGGACCATCCCCTCGCTGAACGCGGTGTAGACGACGAGCAGGATGGAACCGCGGTCGACCAGGCCGAGGATCTTCTTGTGCCGCGCGATGAACTCCCCGATCCAGCGCCGCAGCAGTTGCCCGGCGACGAACGGCACCAGCAGCTGGAGCACGATCTTCACGATCGAGTCGGCGGAGAACCCGCCCCCGCTGTTGCCGAGCAGCGCGGCGGCGAGCAACGGCGTGAGGACGATGCCGACGAGCGAGGAGAAGGAGCCGGCACAGATCGCGGCCGGCACGTTGCCGCGCGCGATGGAGGTGAAGGCGATCGACGACTGGATGGTCGAGGGGACCAGGGTCAGGAAGAGCAAGCCCTGGTAGAGCGGATGGGTGAGCAGGACCGGCACCAGGCCGCGGGCCGCCAGGCCGAGCACCGGGAAGATCACGAAGGTGCAGACCAGGACCGTGACATGGAGCCGCCAGTGGCGCAGCCCCTCGACGGCCTCACGGGTGGACAGGCGGGCCCCGTAGAGGAAGAAGAGGAAGGCGATCGCGGCCGTGGAGGCGCCGGACGCCACGTCCGCGGCCGTGTCCCGGGCCGGGAGGAGCGCGGCGAGGCACACCGTCCCGAGCAACAGCAGGACGTACGGGTCGATCGGCATCCGACTGGGCCGGCTGAGGCGTTTCACGGTGCTCCACTTGCGGGTCGGTCAAGGTGTCGTACCGGCGAGTACGGCCGGGTTCTCGCCGGGGCCGGAAGGGCCCTCTCCATCGTCCTCCTCCGGCAGGTGATCGGGAATCCGGTATACCACTCTGACTGCCATCGCGTTCCGCGATAACATGTTCGAGTGTACGACCCCTCACAGCTGCGCACCTTCCTGGCGGTGGCCCAGACGCTCAGCTTCACCCAGGCCGCCCGCCGCCTCGGGCTGCGCCAGTCGACGGTCAGCCAGCACGTGCGCCGCCTGGAGGACGCGGCCGGCCGCCAGTTGTTCTCCCGCGACACGCACTCCGTGGAGCTGACCGAGGACGGCGAGGCGATGCTCGGGTTCGCCCGCCGGATCCTGGAGGTGCACGAGCAGGCGGCGGCCTTCTTCACCGGCACCCGGGTACGCGGCCGGCTCCGCTTCGGCGCGTCGGAGGACTTCGTCCTCACCCGGCTGCCGGAGATCCTGGAGGGCTTCCGCCACGACCACCCCGAGGTCGACCTCGAACTGACGGTGG
Organism: Streptomyces sp. NPDC054770; assembly: GCF_053611985.1. NCBI lineage: Bacteria > Bacillati > Actinomycetota > Actinomycetes > Kitasatosporales > Streptomycetaceae > Streptomyces > Streptomyces sp. NPDC054770. The sequence goes on along the minus strand of NZ_JBSHBL010000008.1, from coordinate 68,766 downwards.
AGCTCTCGGGCACCCTGCACGAGCAGCTGGCCGCCGGGAAGCTGGACCTGGTACTGGCCAAGCGGCGCGCCGAGGATCCGCTGGGCGAGTTGGTCTGGCACGACGACCTGGTGTGGATCGGTGCGGAACGGCTCCGCCTGGACCCCGCCCGCCCGGTCCCGCTGATCGTCTACCCCCCGCCGGGCATCACCCGCGCCCTGGCCCTGGAGGCACTGGAGCACCAGGGCCGCGACTGGCGCATCGTCTGCACGAGCGGCAGCCTCAACGGCCTGATCGCGGCGGCAAGGGCCGGCCTGGGCGTCATGGCCCACTCAAGAGGCCTGATCCCCCCGGGCCTGTTCCGCGTCCCGGACCGAGCGGGCCTACCGGAACTGGGCAAGGTCGACTTCGTCCTGGTGCACGGGCACAGACGCTCACCGTCACAGTCGGCGGCGGACGCGTTGGCGACAGCGATCCTGGCAAGCGGCACACACTTGAGGCGCCCCTGACCGAAGGCGCCCCCGAAGGGGCGCGGGGAACTGCGCGACCAGCCCCCACCGGCCCGCACTCTCAATGTGACCCCACATACGTCAACTGCTTCACCCTCCGCAAAAACGGCATGGCCTCCACATGCTGCACCCCCTCCAGCCGCCCCACCGGCCCGCTCAGGTACGCGTACAGATGAGCCGTGTCCCGCAGCACCGCCGTCACCACGACATGCGACGGCCCGGCGGTGGCCGCGGCGAACGCCACCTCGTCGTGCGTCGCCAGCGCCTGACCCACGGAGTGCATCGCGGCCGGCGTGGTGGTGATCCACAACACCGCGGACCTCGAGAATCCCAGTACCTCGGCCCGGTACTCGACATCGATGTACACCGCCCCGGAGCCGATCAGCGCCGCCAGCCGCCGCTTCACCGACGACTCGGACCGCCCCGTCGCCCGTTGCAACTCCGGGTAGGTCGCCCGCCCGTCCCGCTCCAGCGCGGCGAGCAGCGGCGCGTCCTCGGGTTCCAGCCGTACCGGCCCGTCGGCCTCCGGCGCCACCGGGCGCAACGCGGCGACCTGGTCCTCCGACAGCGCCCGGAACTTCCGCACCCACCCGGACGGCCCCCCGTAGAACCGGTGCAGCAGCTGCTGCGCACGGATCTCCACCACGCTCGGGGTGCGCGGCAGCTTGCCGAGGAGCAGGTCGTCGTGGTCGCCGGGGTGGCGCGGCCGGGTCATGCAGGCGATCTCCGTGCCGCCGGAGGCCAGCCCGATCCAGGCGGTGTCGGGACGTCTGGCGAGCGCGTCGGCGATGACGGTGGCACCGTCGGGCGCGCAGCGCAGCCGGAGCATCCACTGGTCCTGGCCGAGCGTCTCGGCGTCGCGGACCGCGACGACCCGCAGCCCGGCCTCGGCGCACAGCCGCCGGTAGCGGCGGGCGATCGTCTGGTCGGAGACGCCGAGCACGGCCGCGATCCGGCTGAAGGAGGCACGGCCGTCGACCTCCAGCGCGCAGAGCAACTGCACGTCCAGCGGGTCCAGCGTGTCGGATTCCAGCTCCAGCATGGCGGCCATCCTAGGGAGCGACGCGGCGGGCGGAGTGACGGAATCGGCCACGCCGGCGCTGTCCTCAGAGAGCGCCGCGGCAGCCCGCACCTGACCGGTGGGTAACCGGCCGGGGGCCGTAATCGGGTCGTACAGATTCCGTGGAGATTACGGAGCCGGAACTTACTGAACCGTAAGGATTCTGTCCGACCCTTCCCCATGTGGGCGTATTTTCTCGACGTGAGCGCGGTCATACGAGAGCAATGCTCGTTTTCGCACCCCCTCCCGCACGGTCTTCCGGTGGGGTAGCTTTCACGGCGCTGTGCGGAGCGTCACTGCCGTCACTGTGGAGCGAGGAGCGGGGAGCGGGGTTTGCGCGAGTTCACCAACCCGCCGTTGGCGTCGGCACCGCCGGTCGGCGGCCTGGCCGACTGCGTGTTCGAACGTGCCCAGACGGACCCGCTGCATGTCGCCCTGGGCCGCAAGGACGAGCTCGGCCAGTGGCGTGATGTGACCTCCGCCGAGTTCCGCGACGAGGTCCTGGCCCTGGCCAAGGGGCTCCTCGCGCGTGGCATCCGGTTCGGCGACCGGGTCGCGATCATGTCCCGCACCCGCTACGAGTGGACGCTGTTCGACTTCGCGCTGTGGACGATCGGCGCCCAAGTGGTGCCGGTCTACCCGACCTCGTCGGCGGAGCAGTGCTTCTGGATGCTCTACGACGCCGAGTGCACGGCCGCGATCGTGGAGCACGAGGACCACGCGATGACGATCGCCACCGTCATCGACCGGCTGCCGCAGCTGCGCCAGCTGTGGCAGCTCGACGAGGGCGCGGTGCAGGAGCTGTACGACGCGGGCGCACACCTCGAGGACGAGGTGGTGCACCGGCACCGGCAGGCGGTCACCCCCGACTCGATCGCCACGATCATCTACACCTCGGGCACCACGGGCCGCCCCAAGGGCTGTGTCCTGTCGCACGGGAACTTCATCTACGAGGCGGACACGGTTGTGGCCCGCTGGGAGTCGGTGTTCCGCGCGAAGAAGGGCGAGGAGGTCTCCACCCTGCTCTTCCTGCCGCTGGCGCATGTCTTCGGCCGCATGGTGGAGGTGGCGGCGGTCCGGCACGGGGTGCGCTTCGGCCACCAGCCGCAGCTGCACGCGGCCGCGCTGCTGCCCGACCTGGCCGCGTTCCGGCCGACGTTCATCCTGGCCGTGCCGTACATCTTCGAGAAGGTGTTCAACGCGGCGCGGCGCAAGGCGGAGAAGGACGGCAAGGGCGGGCCGTTCGAGAAGGCCGTCGAGATCGCGGTGAAGTACGCGGACGCCGTCGAGGCGAAGGCGTGGGGCACCGGGCCCGGCCCGTCGGCGTCGCTGCGCATGCAGCACCAGGTCTTCGACAAGCTCGTCTACGCCAAGTTGCGGGCGGCGATGGGCGGCAGGATCCGCAACGCCATGTCCGGCGGCTCGGCCATGGACCGCCGGCTCGGCCTGTTCTTCGCCGGCGCGGGCGTGCAGATCTACGAGGGCTACGGCCTGACCGAGTCGACGGCGGCGGCGACCGCCAACCCGCCCGAGCGCACCCGGTACGGCACGGTCGGCCAGGCCATTCCGGGCAGCACCGTGCACATCGCGGACGACGGGGAGATCTGGCTGCACGGCGGCAACGTCTTCCAGGGCTACCTCAACAACCAGAAGGCCACCGACGCCACCCTGCACGACGGCTGGCTGGCCACCGGCGACCTGGGCTCTCTGGACGAGGACGGCTATCTGACCATCACCGGCCGCAAGAAGGAGATCCTGGTGACCTCCGGCGGCAAGAGCGTGTCCCCCGGTGTCCTGGAGGAGCGGGTCCGCGACCATCCGCTGGTCAACCAGTGCATCGTCGTCGGCAACGACCGCCCCTACATCGCCGCCCTGGTCACCCTCGACACCGAGGCCGTCGAGCACTGGCTGCAGATGCGTGGCAAGCCCCAGATGTCCGCGGCCCAGCTGGTGCGGGACGCCGACCTGGAGACCGAGGTGCGGCGCGCGGTGGTGGCCGCCAACACCCTGGTCTCGCAGGCCGAGTCGATCCGTACGTTCCGTATCCTCGCCCAGCCGTTCACCGAGGAACACGGCCTGCTGACCCCGTCGTTGAAGCTGAAGCGCAAGGCGATCGAGAACGCCTACGCCAACGAGGTCGAGGCCCTGTACCGGGCCTGATGTCCCGTCAGCTCATACTGACCCGGAAGATCTTGTCGGATCCGTCCGGCTCGTTGCCGTTGTTGTCGCAGTTGGTGGTGGACAGCCACAGCTGGTCGGCGCCCGGCACCTTGGTCACGGTCCGCAGCCGGCCGTAGGTTCCGACGTAGTACGCCGTCGGGGTGCCGACGCTCTCGGTGTCGCCGTTGATCGGGATGCGCCACAGCCGTTCGCCGCGCAGGGACGCCATGTAGACGACGTTGCGGACGATGGCGATGCCGCTCGGGGAGGCCTCGGAGACGTTCCAGGTGGCCTTGGGGTTGGTCATCCCGGCGACCGAACAGGTGCCCTCGCAGGTCGGCCAGCCGTAGTTGGCGCCGGGCTTGATGAGGTTGAGTTCGTCCTTGGAGCTGTTGCCGAACTCGGCCTCCCACAGGCGCCCGCCCCGGTCGAAGGCGAGGCCCTGCGGGTTGCGGTGGCCGAGGCTGTAGACGTAGTTGCCGAACGGGTTGCCGGGGGCCGGTTTCCCGTCGGTCGTCATGCGCAGGATCTTGCCGTTGAGGGAGTTCTTGTCCTGGGCGAGGTCGGGTGTCTGGGCCTCCCCGGTGGAGACGTAGAGGTAGCCGTCGGGGCCGAAGAGGAGCCGGCCGCCGTTGTGGTAGCGGTTCTTCTTGATGCCCTGGAGCAGGATCTTGTAGTCGCCGAGCGTGCTGCCGTCGTAGGTCATGCGCACGACCCGGTTGCCCTCGTCCGCGGTGTGCATGAAGTAGACGTAGTGGTTCGTCTCCCACTTGGGGTCGACGGCGACGCCGAGCAGTCCGCCCTCCCCGTTGGTGGTGACGGCGTTCGGGACGGTCCCGACCTGGGTCCGGGTGCCGTCCTTGGTCACCTTCCAGACCCGGAAGTCGTCCCGCTCGGTGACCAGCGCGGTCTTGCCGTCGGGCATCCAGTAGGTGCCCCAGGGGATCGTCCAGCCGCTGGAGAGCGTGGCGATGGAGGAGGGCACCCCGCCGTCGGTGGCACAGGCCTTCGTGGTGAAGGTGACGGCGTTGCTCGGCGGGGAGACGTTTCCGGCCGCGTCCCGGGCGACGACGTCCAAGGTGTAGGGGCTGTCGCAGGCAAGGCCGGTGAGAGTGGTGGTCGTACCGCCGGTGACCGTCTTGTAGACGGTGGTCCCGCTGCGGATGTCGTACGCGGTCACCGCCCGGTCGTCGGTGGACGCGCCCCAGGTGAGGTCGGCGGTGTTCGCGGTGATGCCGGTCGCGGACAGGGTGCCGGGGGCGGTGGGCGGTGTGCTGTCGCTGCTCGGCTCGGTCGTGCAGTCGACGACGGGACTGGCCGGCGAGGTGTTCCCGGCCGCGTCACGGGCGATGACGGTGAGGTCGTAAGTGGTGTTCGGGGCGAGCCCGGTGAGGGTCTTCGAGGTCGAACTCCCGGCCGCCTCACCGATCTTGTTGCCGTGCTCGTAGAGATCGTACGCCGTCACGCCCACGTTGTCGGTGGCGGCGCCCCAGGCGAGGGTGAGCGCGTCCTCGCCGATGCCGGAGCAGGAGGGCTGGCCGGGGCGGGTGGGGGCCTGGGTGTCGGCCGCCGCGCCGAGGCTGACCTTGTCCAGGTTGGGGCCGCCGTTCGCGGTGGTGGCGGTGGCGCGGATCTTGTTGCTGCCCGCGGTCAGCGGGACGTTCACCGTCTTCGTCGCCCAGGTGTTCCAGTCGGTGGTGGCCGGGAAGGAGACACCGGCGGCGACGACCGTGCCGTTCACGGAGATGTCCAACGGCCGGTCGGCAGCGGTGCCGTTGGCGAAGCGCAGGGCGAGCGCGGAGGTGCCCGCGGTGGCGGCGCTCACCGTGAACTCCACGTACGAGCCCTTGGTGTTGGTGTAGTCGACGAAGCCGGTGCCGGTGTACCCGGTGTGGTTGGTGGCGACGGTGCCCTGGGAGATCGTCGCGTCCTCGGCCTGGTAGTCGGTGGCCGCCCGCGCGGTCCCCGGCAGCAGGGCGACGAGAGGTAAGGCCAGGGCCAGCGGCAGGGCGCGGGCCAGCAGGGTTCTGGGGGTCATGACGGTCCTCCTCAGCCGAGCGGCCGGACGCGGATCAGCCGGGTCTCGCCCGGACGCAGGGTCGCGCTGTAGGTGGTGGCGACGGTGCCCTTGTGGGAGCCGGACCACAGATCGGTGACGTCCCCGGAGCCGGTGAAACCGACCTGGGACCAGTCCACGCTCACCGTGGAGCTGCCGGACGTGCCGGTGTTGAAGAGGGCCACCACGTACTGGCCGTCGCTCTCCTTCTTGCTCCAGACCTGCTTGACCCCGCTGTTCACGATCCGCTTCGCGGCCACCCCGTCCTGGTCGACGCCGATCAGCCGGTCGTTGGTGAGCATGGCCTTGTCGACGGTGTCCAGGTGGGTGAGGTCGGTGCCGAGGAGCAGCGGGGCGGCGGCCATCGCCCAGAGGGTGAAGTGGGAGCGCCGCTGGTCGGCGGTGAGGCCCACCTGGTCGCCGTTGCCGATCTCCAGCGAGTCCAGGTCGTTCCAGCCGCCGGGGCCCGCGTACTGCTGCCAGCTCGCCGCCGTGTTGAAGCGGGCGGAGACGTGCGACCAGTCGGTGAGCGGATAGCCGCTGCCGTTGTCGCCGGGTCCGCAGTAGCACTCGACGTCGCCCTGGGTGCGCCAGCTGTTGGCCAGGGACCTCCAGGTCGGGGCGTCGGCGATCGCGAGGTTGTTGGAGAGCGCGAAGGTGATGGGGCGCCCGCTCACGCGCAGCGCCTTGGACCAGGCCTGGACGTCGGGGATGTCCTGGCTGCCCACCCCGTCGATCTTCAGGTAGTCGACTCCCCAGGAGGCGAACTGCTTGGCCCAGGAGTTCACGAATTCCTGCGCACCCGGCTTGGAGTAGTCGATGTAGTACATGTTCTTGCAGTTGTAGTTCTTCTCGGTCTTCGAGGTGTCCGCGATGTCCCGCGCGTGGTACGAGGTGCCCTCGATCGGGGTGTTCTCGGTGACGGCGTTCTTGGCGATGCCGGGCGTGACGTAGAAGCCGAACTTCAGGCCCTTGGCGTGGACGTGGTCGGCGAGTGCCTTGATGCCGTCGGGGAACTTGGCGGTGTCGACGGCCCAGCGGCCGTAGGAGTCGACGGTGAAGCCGTTCGCGTCGCACTTCTGCCAGAAGTCGTCGAGGTTGACCTGGACGAAGCCGTGGTCCTTCAGGCCGCTCGCGGCGAGCGCGTCGGCCTGCGCCTCGATCTTGGCCTGGGTGGGCCACCGGCGCACATAGCTCCAGCTGCTCCAGCCCATCGCGGGCCGGACGGCCTGGCCGTTGTCGGAGGCGGGGGCCGGGTGGCCGGGGCTCAGCAGCGGCACCGCCGCCGCGGCCAGCAGCGCGGCGGCCGCCACGGTGAGGGTTCTGGTCCTGGTCACGGGCGTCCTCCGGTCACGGGTGTCGCGTAGGCGGTGCCGATCCACGCCTCGTCGATCCGCAGTCGCTGGTAACGGGTGGTGTCGGTGGCCGCGGCCCAGGTGGAGTCCACCTCCAGGCGGACGTAACGGGCCGTGGCCGCGGTGAGGTCGATGCCCTGGATACCGCGCCGGCTGGGCAGCTGCCCGGACTTGACCGCGCTCCCCCAGCTGGCGCCGTCGTTGCTGACGTACACCTTGTAGTCCTTGATCCGCGCCGGCTGCTCGGTGTCCGACCGGGCGTAGGCGACCGAGTCCTCGCGCTGGTTGAGCCCGAGGTACTGCACCTTCTTGGCCGAGCCCAGGTCGAAGGTGAGGTTCACGGGGAGCGTCCTGTTGTTGTCCCAGTAGGTGAGGTGGTCGCCGTCACCGGCGGCCGAGCCCGCGTGGCCGCTCGCCGACGCGCTCGCGCTCACCTTGACGCCGGACAGGATGCCCTGGCGGCCGGCCGTCATGACCTTGAAGACGGTGTCGTACGGGTCCCAGTCGCCGAGCCCGGTCAGGGTCAGCACCCCGCCGGACTGCGACCACGAGACCGCCTTGCCGGTACGGAGGTCGGTGACCGAGGCGATGCGGTAGCCGTTGTCGCGGATCCGCAGGGTGCTGGTCGACGGCGGGGTCAGGACGTGGACGTACTGGCGGTCCGGGTCGTCCTTGGCGATCGTCGTCACGCCGTGGGCGCCGTCGTTCCAGAAGCCGGGTTTGAGGCCGCCGTACAGGTAGCCGCCGCCCTCGGTGCCGTGCAGGGACTCCCAGATGGGGTTGAGGTAGGAGTCCGCGAAGTTGTTGAAGGCGGCCTGGTTCGCCGGGAACTTGCCGTTGACCTGCGCGGTTTCGGCCATCAGCGCCTTCACCGAGGAGCCCGCGTTGGTGACGAGGCGGCCGAGGGTGAGCATCCGGTCGACGGACGGGTCGGAGCCGTCGTACCACCAGGCACCGGTCGAGGGCAGTTTGAAGTCGGCCTCGGTCAGACGGGGTTGGGCGGTGTAGAGGGCCTGCGGGTAGTCGTAGGCCGGGGTCATTCCCGTCTTCTGCTCATTGCTGATCATGTCCATGATCGGCGTGTCTTCGTTGTTGTTGCTGAGCGTGTAGTCCGGGCGCTTCTGGTAGATCTGCCGGTAGAGGTCGTGGCTCTCCCAGTACGCGTTGTCGTTGTCGATCCAGAAGCCGCCGAGGTCGGGGTAGCGGTCCATGACCTCGAAGAAGTTGTCGTAACTGAACTGCCCGAAGCCGTCGTTGGTGGTGAGGTCGACGTTCTTGCCCTTGTAGGCGGAGTAGGCGGCCGAGTCGAGCCACTCGTGGCCGCCCTCGTCGTGCCACTGGGGGTCGTTCGTCATGTAGAGGATGACCTTCATGCCCTTGGCCTTGGCGGCGGTGATCAGCTCACCGAGGAAGTCCCGTCGGGTGGAGCAGGAGCCGGGGATCTTCGAGGGCCAGGGGCGAGCGTAGCCGAGCCGGCTGTGGAAGGTGGCGAGGACCAGGTACTGGGTGTGCAGCTTCTGGGCCTCGTTCACCCAGTAGTCCGGGGTCCAGCCGCCGTTCGTGACGTCGTTCTCCCAGGCGGTGCAGCTGGTGTGGGCGGGGGCGGTGCGCAGGCCCCAGTGCAGGAAGAGGCCGCCGACGGAGTTGCGGAGGAAGTCCTGGCGGGGGTTCTCCAGGTCGAGCGGTTTCACGGCCGCGGTGCAGTCCTGGCCGCCGGAGACGCGGAGTGCGCCGCCGGAGGTGTTGTGACTGTCCGTCAGGCAGGCTCCGGTGACGTCCTGGAAGCCGATGTCGTACGGGGAGTCGCTGCCCTTCTGGGCGGTGAAGCGGGTGAGACGGATGTCGTCGGCCGCGCTGGCGATGACCGCCGGCCGCCCGTCGTTCGCGGCGAACTTCACGCTGCTGTCAGTGAACTGCACGTGGTCGGCGTTGTGCAGGTACCAGCCGTAGGCCGGCCGGGTGCCGATGGCCTTCGGGTTGTAGTCGTTGGGGTCGTTGCTGGGCACGCCGGTGGACATGGTGCCGTTGCCGCCGGGGACGGTGATGTCGACGTCGGTGAAGGTCACCCCGCTGATGCGGTGGCCGCTCTCGCCCCACAGGGTCGGGCTGAAGGAGGGGCTGTCGCCGGTGGCCGTGATGTCGTCGTACGTGACGTCGCTGATCGATCCGACACCGGGGCTGTCGCCGCATCGCTTCCGGGTGCCGATCTTCTCCATGATCGGCGAGTGGACGTTCGTCATCCTGATGTCTCGGTAGTGGACGTCGGAGATCTTCGCTCCGTCCATGGAGACCATGCCGAGGCCGGACTTGTCGGCGCCGTCGATGCGGATGTTCTCGAACCGGTAGTCCGAGAAGTCGCCGCAGGTCTCGGAGCCGAACATCAGGGCGTTGCAGCACTTGGCGCCCAGGGTCGAACCGCTTACCCGGACGTGCCCGTTGGGCAGCTTGGCGCCGAGTGCGTAGTCGCTCTTGAAGACCAGGGCGTCGTCGTTGGCGTGGATCGTCGCGTCGGTGATCGTGACGTCGGTCGTGGAGATGACGTTCCAGCCGTCGCGGTCGCTCGCGGTGTCGATGGTCAGGTGGTCGGAGGTCACGTTGGTGCAGCCGTTGATCAGAGCCGCGAAGTGGCCGCCGCGGCGGAGGGTGAGTCCGTCGCCGATCCTCAGACCGTCGCACCGGGTCAACGAGAGGATCTTGTCGGCCTCACCCGTCTTCGGGTTGCCGGTGATCAGGTTGCCAGCGCCGTCGATGACGCCCTGGCCGACGAACCCGATGTCGGTGAGCCGGTCGCCGTAGATCATCGCGTCGTGGAAGTGGCTGTGGCCGTAGTCCTGGTAGGCATCGTACGGGTTGGACTCGGCCTTGTCGTAGGTGTCCGCGCCGGAGCCCTGGAGGGTGGCGCCCTTGTCGAGCTGGAGCGTCACATGGCTCTTCATGTGAATGGTGTTCTTGGACTTGTAGGTGCCGGCGGTGAAGCGGACCGTGCCGCCGCCCGCCGCGCCGGCGGCTGTGACGGCCTTGTCGATGGCCGGGGTGTCGTTGGCGGAGCTGTCCCCCTTGGCGCCGTAGTCGCGTACGTCGTAGACGGCGCCGGCGCGTGGTGGAGCGGGCTGCGGAGCGGCGAGGGCCGCGGGATGGGCGAGTCCGAGGACGACGGCGAGGACGAAGAGGACGGTCGCGGCAGCACTGTGCCGTGGAGCGGTGGGGGGTCTCATGGTGACGGTTCCTCACACCTGTTGGTAGCCGCGGAGGTTGGTGAGCAGGAGGTAGGTGTCCTGGAGTGAGCCCGAGGTGTCGCCGAGGGAGCGGTAGATGCCCCACTTGGGGCGCACCCGGTCGGCCAGGAAGGTATCCACACCGGTCTTCGAGGCGTCGATCACCGTGGCGCCGCCCGACTTGAGGATCCAGCGGACCGAACCCGCCGAGCCGTTGCCGACCTTGATCTGGAAGTCGACGTCGGTCCAGGTGTCGTGCAGCGGGTCCAGATCGGTACGGCCGACCAGGATGTCGTCGACGGCGAGCTTCAGCTCGATGGTCTGCTTGCCGTTCACCCTGCGCAGCGACTGCACGACGATCGGCGAGGTGCCGGTGCCGGGCTGCTTCATCTGCATGATGTGCGTGAAGGTGGTCGTCGCCTTGAGCGAGCTCGGGATGTACATGGAGTACGTCACCCGCCAGGTCTTGCCCTCGTTCCACGTGAGGTAGCTGCCGGCGCCGGTGCGCAGGCCGGTCACCTCCTGGCGCTGGCGGTCGGTCGAGGTGTCGCGGTCGACCGTGTGCATGTTGAAGCGCCAGTTGTTCCCCGTGGCATAGATGTGCGGCTGCCCGGCGGGATGGGAGTCGGCACGGTCGTCCTCGACGGTCTCGAAGGCGCCGAGGCCGTCAGCACTCGCCGATGGGGCCCACTTGAGCTGCCAGGACGCCGCGTGTGCGGTGGTCGCGGGCAGACCGACGGCGGCCGTGGCGGCACCGGCGAGCGCGGCGCCCAGAACCGCCCTTCTGGATGTTGTGCTCATGACACTTAATCACCTCGCAGTTGCTCGTTCATGATCAGGAAGGCCCCGAGGCCGTGGAAGTCGTTCACGGACCGGGTGCGGGCGACGTAGTACGCGTAGTCGCCGACGTTGGTGCCGACGGAGATGCCGGCGAGGTCGGTGCGGCCGTCCGCGCCGACCGACAGCTCGGCGAGCACGCCCTGGTAGCCGCGGCGGGCGACGTCCGCGTAGTGCGGGTCGAGGTAGTGCTGCTGAGCACCGCGCGAGAGGGCGTAGGTGAACATGCTGGAGCAGGAGGTCTCGGTCCAGTTGTCGGCGCGTCCACCCTTGTCGATCACCTGGAACCAGCGCCCGGTCGCCGGGTCCTGGTACTTCTCCAGGGCTGCCGCCAACCTGGCGAATATGGAGAGAAGTTGCGGGCGGCGTGGCTGGTTCGCCGGGATCGCGTCCAGCACGTCGACGATCGCCATCGCGTACCAGCCGACGGCCCGGCACCAGTGCTCGGGCGCGAGCCCGGTCACCGGATCCGCCCAGCTCGCGGTCTTCGACTCGTCGTAGGCGTGCTTGAGCAGGCCGCTCGCGACCTGGAGGTGGCCGCCGTAGACGGCGAGCTGCCTGGCCGCCTCGCCGTCGGTGTACGCGCCGTCTCCGAACTCCTTGCCGTACTCGACGAGGAACGGGTTCACCATGTAGACGCCGTCCGCCCAGAGTTGATGGGCGCGGCTGCTGGTGTCGGCGTGCCAGAAGCCGCCGTCGCCCGTGCGCGGATAGCTGTCCAGGCGGTCGCGGATCTTCTGCGCCGCCTTGCGGTAGCGGTCCTGGCCCGTCTCGTGATGCAGGATCACCAGGAGCCGGCCCGCCTGCATGCTGTCCAGGCTGTTGAAGGACTGGTCGATCGAGCCGTCGCTCTTCACGAACCGGTCGACGTAGTTCTTGATGTAGGTGAGGTAGCGGGCGTCGTGCGTGCGCCGGTAGGTGAGGTACTGGCCGTAGAGGTAGAGGCCGACCGGGTAGGACCAGCCGCCGATGGCGGCCGGGGTGTAGCGGGCCATGGTGGAGTCGACGACCGCGGTGGACCAGTCGGTGGCGGCGGCCGACCTGCCCGGGGCGACGGCCGCGGCGAGGGCGGCGGCGGGCGGGGGTACGGCCGCGGGGAGCGCGGCCAGGGTGGCGGTGGTGAGCGCGACGGCCGCGACGGCGGCTCGCAGGCGTTTCATGGTCCTCCCTCTCCGAGAAGTCATACTGACCGACCGACCAGTCGGACCAGGTCGGCGCAATATCCGTGGCGCAGCCGTCCCGGCGGGCACGGCGGATCGCTCCGGGCGGATCAGCGGTCACCGAGGACGTAGCCGGTCACTTCCAGGGCGGCCTCCACGATCTGATGACCAGGGCTTCGCCAGACCTTTTCATCCGATGTCTGCCCGGCGACGGGTTCAGGACGGCGGCCCTCGGAGTTCGTCTCGTTCATGGGTGCGTACCTGCTTTCCTGAGGTTGGGGGGTCTCAGAGCACAGAGAGAGGCCTCTCTTTCACAGGGATCCGCCGGGAAACCCACAGGGATGTTCACATCTCTGCACCGGGTTCAGCGATACGTCCGACGATGCGCACCAGAGTCGCCGCAGAAACCGGCCGCGGTCAATGGTCCGGACCCGTAACGCCGGATGCATTTCCGGCCAATCTCCGCTCGCGGCGGCTGACGCACCGGCCAGTTCCGGCGGATTCCGCGGTCAGGAATGCATCGGGGCCGGTGATCGTTGACGATGGATGTACCACCTGTCGACAACCTAAGGATCGAGAGCTCGTGAGCAGCAAGGTCCCCCCGAAAATCCTCAACAACGGTGTCGAGATGCCCCAGCTGGGCTTCGGCGTGTGGCAGGTGCCGGACGACGAGGCCGAGCGGGCCGTCGTCACGGCACTGGAGGCCGGGTACCGCAGCATCGACACAGCGGCGATCTACGGCAACGAAGCGGGCACCGGCAAGGCGATCGCCGCTTCCGGCGTACCGCGCGAGGACATCTTCGTCACCACCAAGCTCTGGAACGCCGACCAGGGATACGACGCCACGCTGCGCGCCTTCGACGCGTCGCTGGAGAAGCTGGGTCTGGACTACCTGGACCTGTACCTCATCCACTGGCCGCTGCCGGCCCGGGGCAAGTACATCGACTCGTACAAGGCGTTCGAGAAGCTGTACGCCGACGGCCGGGTCAAGGCGATCGGCGTCTCCAACTTCCTCCCCGAGCACCTGGAGCGGCTGATCGCGGAGACCTCGGTCATCCCGGCGGTCAACCAGATCGAGTTGCACCCGCACCTGCAGCAGCACGTGTCCCGCGAGTTCCACGAGGAGCAGGGCATCGCCACCGAGGCCTGGTCGCCGCTCGGCCAGGGCAAGGGGCTGCTGGACGTACCGGCGATCGTCGCGATCGCACAGAAGCACAACCGCACCCCGGCCCAGGTCGTGCTCCGCTGGCACATCCAGCTGGGCAACGTGGTGATCCCGAAGTCCGTGACGCCGTCCCGGATCAAGGAGAACATCGCGGTGTTCGACTTCAGCCTGGACACCGAGGACCTCGCGGCGATCAGCGCGCTCAACGAGGACCGCCGCATCGGCCCCAACCCGGGGACCTTCGACATGGTCTGAGCGAGCCGCGCGACAAGGGCCGAGCGGGAGCTTCGCCCGAACCCGGCCGTCCCGCCGTACCCACGGTAGGGGCGGCCGTTCGCGTTCCCCGGCCCCCCGTGCGGGGCGCGTCAGCCGGAGTGCACGTCCGCGTGAACGACCTCGAACTCCTCCAGGCCGACCACGGTCACATGCGCCTTGGCGGCGTCCGCGCGCCGGGCCGCCGCCTGGCCGCCGCGCGAGCCGGCCATCGAGGCGCGGTCGACGAAGAGCGAGCCGACCATGCCCCTGCCCCGCTGCCGGTCGACGAACAGGGAGCACCGGGCGAAGCCGGGCAGGGCTTCGAGCCGGGGTATCGCCGAGGCGCGGAACGTCTCGGCGAACAGGTCGGTGTCGGCGGGGTCGAACTCCACCCGGGTGGAGCGCATCCCGCCACCCGCCCTCGGCGGCTGAACCGCGTGGAAGACGGCCACCTCGTAGTTCTCCACGGCGACGGTGCCCGCGAACGGCTCCAGCATCGGCCTGCGCCGCTCGCGCATCACCTGGTCGCTGTTGCGCCGGGACCCCTCGGAGCCCCACCAGCTCACCGCGAGCAGTTTGCCCAGATCCCGGTCGACGACGACGTCCGCGCCCCGGTACTCGGGACGTTCTTCGAGCAGTTCACGCCCCTGGCTGTTCAGGGACCTGATGGCCGCCTCGACCTTCGCCGGATCGCCGGTGACGTACACCGTGCGTACGAACATGACCCCTCGCCTCCCAGGAGCCACTGGAGCCTCCGCTCTACCTCCGCACGGCTCCTGCGTAAATATCCGGAATGTCCTGCCCCACCAGTGTTCCCCGGTGTCCATATCGTCGCAATGCGCAATAAATCACCGAGTTGACATCCAGGGGTTGACGCGGACATGCAACCGGGTCCACCTTGTACGACACCCGGTCAGGAAACTTTCCTAACAGAAGGGGACCCCCCACAGTGCGCATCCGAACACTGACCCTTGCCGCGGCCTCCGGGGCCGCACTGCTCGCCGCCGGAGTGCTTCCCGCCAGCGCGTCCGGCGCCGCTGTCCCGAAGTCCGCCCAGGAGGGCTCGGTCAGCGCGGCGAGCCTGCTCGCCAAGGTGACGTCCTGCTCCCAGATCTCCAACGGCAAGTACCGGACCGACGACGAGACGTCGGCGACGATCCCCGTCTGCGGCAAGAACGGCGCGGTCTTCTGGAAGGCCGACATGGACATCGACTGCGACGGGCAGCGCACCACCAACTGCAACGAGGACCGCGACCCCTGGTACCAGGACGACACCGCGTTCCACCAGTCCGACGGCAAGCCGCTGAAGGCCGAGTCACTGCCGTACATCGTGGTCCCCAGCTCCAGCAGCACCTGGAACTACTCCAGCGCCGGCATCAAGGGCGGCGGAGTGGTCGCCGTGATCTACAACAACAAGGTCGAGTACGCGGTGGTCGGCGACACCGGCCCCACCAACATCATCGGTGAGGCCTCGTACGCCACCGCCAACGCGCTCGGCATCGACCCCGACCCGGCGACCGGCGGCGCCGACTCCGGCGTGACGTACATCCTGTTCAAGAACTCCAAGGTCTCCCCCATCGAGAGCCACAGCGCGGCGGTGTCCCTCGGCGACCAGCTGGCCCAGCAGTTCCTCGCCAACAACTAGGGGCTGTCCGGCGGATCAAGTCGCAGGAAGGCAGCGGTGACTGTTCAGTGCCGGTGAGCGGGGTCTGGTGCGTCCGACTGCAAGGCGGAGGAGACGTGGACATCGGCCGCTGCCGCGGCGGGCGACGCGGTGGGGGCACCTCCCGGCCGAAGGCTGGGGGACGTCGGCGAGTGACGACAACGCCGCTGGGGGTCCCCCACGCCTTCAGGGCAGTGGGGGAGGGCGTGCCAGACCCCGCGTCCGCGGCATGATCCGCCGGACATCCCCCAGACCCCCGAGGCGCTTTCGCACCGCCGCCAGGCCCGGGGAGGGAGGGCGGCCCGGTACCGCTCGGTACCGGGCCGTTCCGGTGCGTCGCCTCGCGCGCTCCCGGTGTCAGGTGCCGCAGGTGGCGCGGTACGGCACGGACGGCAGGTACTGCCGCCACTGCGCCCGTGTCGCGCCGCCGCCCGCCCGGCCGCACAGCTCGGCCGCCCCCTCCTGCGACCCCAACGGAACGCTCCGGTCGGCGAGATGAGGCGTGGCCATGTGCAACTCCCCCGCATCGGCGGTGAATCCGAGGGCGAGGACCGGGCCGTCCCCGACCGGTACGGCCACCGGGGCCGACCGGGTGCCGGCCGTCTCCCACACCTGCACGGAGCCGTCGGCGGTACTCGCCGCGAGCAGGGTCCCGTCGCCGGAGAAAGCCAGGGCCGACTCGACCGCGGTGGCACCGGCCGCTCTGAGCACGGCGAGCCTGTGCCAGGTGTGCGCGTCCCACAGCGTGAGGCGGCCGTTCGCGTCCTCGGCGGCGAGATAGCGGGCATCGGGGCTGAAGGCCGCCGCGCGCAGGAAGTCCTCCCCCGTCACTCCGCCCGCGCGTCGTCTGCCGGTGGCGACGTCCGCCAGCGTGCCCTCGGCGGTGAGCGCGATACGGCCGGTGGCATCGGCCGCGACGCTGTTCTCCCCGTTGACGACCGGTGGTTCCCCGGCCGGGACGGGTCGGCCGCGGCTGTCGAACGCGGCGCGCGCCGCCGGTTCTCGGTACCAGCCCGGGCCGGTCAGCCCGTGCAGCGACAGGGTGTGCACGACACTGGTCCGGCCGCCCTCGCGGTAGCGCAGGACGCCCGCCGCCGCGTCCAGCCTGAGGTGGCCGACGGCCGAGCCTGCCACCGGGTAGGTGAACAGGGGCGTGCGCGGGCCGTCGTCGGCGGAGGGCGGCAGGTCCGTGCGCCACAGGGCGAGGGAACCGGGGGTCCAGGTCAGGGCGTAGGAGCCGTCGAAGACGACGGCGTAGGCGCCGCCCGCCAGGGGCAGCCGGGGGCGTTCACGGGCGGTGTGGAAGTCCCAGGTCACGACGCCCTCGGGGGTGGCGGCGGCGAGCGCGCGGCCGTCCGGGGTGAAGACGAGTTCCTGCCCCTGGCACAGGAGCCGCTCGGTGGCGCGCGGCGGGCGGGTGGTGAGCATGCGGCCCGCCGCGAGGTCGAGGACGCGCAGCCTGGTGCCGTCCCGACCGCACCAGGCGAGGTACCGCTGGTCCGGTCCCGGCGTGGGCAGCGGGCCGTCGTCCTCGCCCCGCGCGTACCGGTGGCGGAGGCGTTGCCGGTCCACGTCCCACAGGTCCAGGGTGGCGCGGTCGCCGCCGGTGCCGGGCGCGAGGCGCCGTACCAGGAAGGTGTGTCCGTCCGGCCCGAACACCCCGTCGGCGTCCCGCCAGGGGCCGGTCGGCAGTCGCCGGGTGCGGCCGTCGGAGAGCGAGCGGATCACCGTGCCGGTGCCGCCGGGTGCCCGGTAGGCGATCAGCCTGCCGTCGTCGCTGACCGCGATCACGCCCTCGGACAGGCCGGGTTGAGCCACGGAGTGGATGCGCCGGTGGGTGCGGACGTCCCACTGCACGGCCCGGTCGTGCGCCACCGCGGTGAGGATCCGGCCGTCCGAGCTGAGCCAGGACGGTGCGTTCAGCGCCCGGCCGCCCTCCTCGGGCTGCACGAACACGTCGAGTTCGCTCTGCGCGGCCGCGGTGCGCAGCGCCTGCCGGGTCTCCGGCAGGTCGGCGGTGCGCCAGGCGGCGAGGGCGAGGCGCATCGCGGTGCGCGGTTCGGAGCCCCGGAGGCCGTCGACGAGGGCGGCCACCCTGCGGGCCTCGGCCCGGTCCCGCTGCCGCGCACTGATCCCGCTCTGCCGCCAGGCGACGGCACCCGCGGCCAGGGCCAGGCACAGCAGGACGGCCAGTGCGCCGGTCAGCGCCCGCAGCCGGCGCCCGGCCCGCACGGCCGCCCGCAGCCCGCGTTCGTACGACTCGATGCCCGCCGCCAGGAACTCCCGCTCCAGCTGGCTCAACTCCCCTTGGTACGGGCCCGCTTCGGCGAACGCCTCGCGTGCCTCCGTGAGCCGCACCCCCCGGTACAGCGCTCCCGCGTCCCGCTCCAGCCCCGCCCAGATGCCGGCCGCCTCGGTGAGCCGGCGGTGCACGCGCAGGCGTTCGCGATCGGCGTCGATCCAGCCGCGCAGCCGGGGCCAGGCGCCGAGCAGGGCCTCGTGGGCGAGCTCGACCGATTCGCCGTCGACGGTCAACAGCCTTGCCCTGACCAGCTGTTCGAGGACGCGGGCGGTGGTGGGACCGGTGCCGAGTTCGGCGCGGCGGGCCGGACGGCGGGTGTCGGCGGTGCCGTCGCCCGGGTTGACCAGGCGCAGCAGCAGGGCCCGTACGGCGCCGGCCTCGGCGGGCGTGCAGCCGGTGTACAGCTCCTCGGCGGTGTGGGCGACGGCACCCCGGACGCCGCCGACGGCCTCGTAGGCCGCGAGGGTGAGGGTCTTGGCGGTGCGGCGGCGCCAGACCTCGCGCAACGCGTGGGCCATCAGCGGCAGTCCGCCGGGTTCACCCGAGACGTCGGCGACGATCCGGGCGGTGAGGGCACGTTCGACGACATGCCGACGGGCGGCGGCGGGCCGGACCACGGCCTCCCGGAGCCGCTGGGCCGACAGGGGACCGACCAGCAGGGTGGAGTCGCGCAACGCCTCGGCGAGGAGCGGGTGTTCGGCGCAGTGCGGGTAGAAGTCGGCGCGTACGGCCAGCAGGACCCGCAGCCGGGTGTCGGCGGTCAGCAACCGGCCGATGAACAGGTCGCGTTCGGCCGGGTCCGTGCAGAGCGCGAAGACCTCCTCGAACTGGTCGACGACGAGGAGCGTGTCACCAGGGGCGTCATGCGGGGTGAGGACGTCCGTGTGGGTGCGGGCGGGATGCGCACCCGGCGTGAGGATCCGGATCGCGGCGGGTCTCCGCTCCGGATCCCCGGCCTCCCGCAGGGCGGGGATCAGCCCGGCCCGCAGCAGTGAGGACTTGCCGCTGCCCGAGGCACCCACCAGCGCACCGAACCGGAAGCGGCGGGTGTGCGCGGCCAGTTCGGCGACCAGTTCGTCACGGCCGTGGAAGTGGTCCCGGTCGGCGACCTCGAACCGGGCGAGCCCGGGATACGGTCCGGGTCCGTCGTCCTCGGCGGCCGGCTCGCCCGCGGCCTCGGCGGCGGCCGCCCGCCAGCGCGGCTCCCACTCCCCGGGGTCGCCGCCGCATGCGACGACGTACGCGGTGACCACGGGCAGGGTGGGCAGCCGCTCCCCGGCGGCCGCCGCCGACAGCGTCGGCCCCGAGTACCCGGCCCGCAGCCCCATCGCCCGGTAGGACGGCGCGCCCGCCTCGTCCCGCAGCTTGCGCAGCTCGAAGGCGAACCTCTCCACCGCCCCCGCCGCGGGATCCAGCGGTTTCTCCCTGCGCCCCATCCACGTCTCCCCCGTCGACAGCAACGCCCCCCAACGTAACCGGAATTGACAGGAGACCCGGTTCGGGGCTGCCCATCAACCCGTCGGCCGCTGGACTCGCCGGTGCACCCGCCCTCCCCCACCTGCACCGGAGCCCGCCATCGCCACCCTGCCCGCGACACGCACCGCACCCCCGGCCGCCGCAGCTCCCGCCCGGCGCCGACCGGTCCACGCCCTCGCCCCCGCCGCCCTCGCCCTAACACTCGGTCTGTGGGGCGTGCGGCGGGACGGCAGCCTGTGGCGGGACGAAGCAGTGACATATGACATGGCACACCGCACCCTCCCGGACCTCGCCCGCACCCTCGCGCACGCCGACGCCGTACACGGCCTCCACTACCTCCTCCTCCACGCCCTGTTCCGCCTCTTCCAGGGCGCCGACCCGCTGCTCGTGCTCCGGCTCCCCTCGGTCCTGGCGACCACCGTCACGGCCGCCCTGCTCACGCTGCTCGGCACCCGGCTGGCGGGACCGCGCGCCGGGACGCTCGCCGGACTGGCGTTCGCGGTGCTGCCGCCGGTGCAGCGGTACGCCCAGGAGGGCAGGTCGTACGCGCTGGTCTGCACGCTGGTGGTCGGGGCGTCGTACCTCCTGGTCCGGGCCCTGGACTCCCGCGCCACCCGCACCTGGGTGGGCTACGGCGCCGTCCAGCTGGCCGCCTGTCTGCTGCACGAGTTCGCGGTGCTGGTGCTCGCCGCGCATGCCGTGGCCGTACCCCGCGAGGCGCGACGGGCGTGGCTGAAGGTGGCGGGCGCGGTCGCCGTCGCGGTGGCGCCCCTCGCCGTGCTCAGCATGCGGCAGTCGGCGCAGGTGGCGTGGATCGGCGGGCTCGGGGCCGGGGCGCTGCTCGGCTTCGGCGGGGTGGCGCTGCTCGGGTGCGCCTGTGCGGGGGGACTGCCTGGGCCCCTGGTCCGGTTCGCACTGCCGCTGACCGTGCTCCCGGCCGGTCTGCTGATGCTGGTGTCGCTGGTCAAGCCGCTGTACGTGGACCGGTACGTCCTCTACGGCCAGGCGGGCACCGCCCTGCTGGTCGGCGCGGCCCTGGACCGGCTGACGCGCGCGAGGGCTGCCCGGCGAATCATCGCACTGCTCGTCGCCGCGGCCGCGCTCGCCGCGCTGCTGCCCGTCACCGTGTACCTGCGCACCCCGGACAGCCGCCTGGACGACGTCACCGCCGTCGACGCGGCCGTCCGCGCGGCGGGCTCGGGCGCCGACGGCATCCTTTATCTGCCCGCGCGCCGCCGGGTGTGGTCGCTCGCCGACCCGGACGCCGTACGCGGCCTGCGCGACCTCGCCCTGGACCGCACCCCGGCGGCTTCCGGCACGCTGTACGGCACCGAGGCCGGCCCGTCCGTGATCCGGGCCCGGCTGCTCGCCGCCCGCCGGGTCGTCGTCCTGCGGGACCCGGCGGGGCAGCCCCTCGACACGACACCCGGCGAGGTGGCGAAGCGCAGCACGCTCACCGAACGGTTCGAGGAGTGCGAGACGCATGCGGTGCACGGGGCGCGGGTGAGCGTGTACGCGCGCCGCTGCTAGGGGCTGTCCGGCGGGTCCTGTCCGACGGTCGCCAGCAGGCGTGCGACCAGGGGATTGTGGTCGTTCTTGCGCCAGGCGACGGCCACTCGGGTGCGGGCGGTGCCGGGTTCGATCCCGCGGAAGGCGACGCCCTTGAGGCGGATGCGCCGGATGCTCGCCGGGGCCAGGGAGACACCCAGACCGGTTTCCACGAGGGCGCACACGGTCTGCCACTCCACCGCGTGCTGGACCGTCCGCGGTGCGAACCCTGCTGCGGTGCACAGGCCGACGATCTGGTCATGCAGTCCCGGGCCGACCGCGCGGGGCAGCAGCACGAAGGGTGAGTCCGCCAACTGTGCAAGCCGTACAGTCCGTTGGGTGGCCAGCGGGTGGGTGGACGGCAGCACGACCAGGAAGGGCTCGCTGAGCACCGTGCTGAAGCCGAGCTCTGTCTCGTCGGTGGGGGGTTCGCGCAGCAGACCGATGTCGATGGTCCTGTCGTGCAGGGCGGCGAGCTGTGGAGCGGTGGTCATCTCGTGGATGTCCAGGTGCACGCCGGGGAACTGGTGCCGGAAGGTGCGCAGCAGGCCGGGCAGAACCGTCAGGGCGAGGGAGGCGGCGAAGCCGATCCGTAGGCGGCCGGCCCGGCCGCTGCCGACGGCCCGGGCCGCGGCCAGGCCGTCCGCGAGGCCGGTGAGTGCCCGCCGGGCGGCGGGCAGCAGCTCGCTCCCGGCCGGGGTCAGGGCGACATGCCCTGGGGCGCGGGTGAACAGCTCGTAACCGACCTTGTCCTCCAGGCGGCGGATCTGCTGGCTCAGCGGCGGCTGGGCGATGCCCAGGCGGGCGGCCGCGTGGCCGAAGTGCAGTTCCTCTGCGAGCACGACGAAGGCGTGCAGCTGCGGTAGGGGGAGTTCGGGTCGCTCCATACGCCCAGGGATATCAGACCATGCCTGCGGCCGTATTAGACGTATCGGTGCTGGTCATTTAGCGTCGGCGCATGACAGAGCGACGCGCGATCCTCAGCGGCTCGGCCTTCGAGGAGCAGATCGGCTATGCCCGTGCTGTGGTCGACGGCGACTGGGTGCATGTGTCCGGGACGACCGGGTTCGACTACGCCACCATGACGATCTCCGACGACGTGGTGGAGCAGGCCGAGCAGTGCCTCCGCAACGTCGAGGCCGCGCTGGCCGAGGCGGAGTGCACCTTCGCCGACGTGGTGCGCGTGCGCTACCTGCTGCCCGACCGCGAGGACTTCGAACCCTGCTGGCCGGTCCTGCGCCGCTGCGTCGGCGACGTTCGGCCCGCCGCGACGATGCTCGTGTGCGGTCTCGCCGACCCGCGGATGAAGATCGAGATCGAGGTGTACGCGCGGCGGCGCATCCCGCCGCACGGTGGCACCACAAGCAGTTCGGAAGCGCCTGTCGTGCCCGTCGAGGCCCATGAACCTCCCTACTACGCGGCCGTCTTCACAACGGTACGGACCCAGGACCAGAGCGACTACAGCGAGACCAGCGCCCACTTGGAGGACCTGGTGAAGGACGTCCCCGGCTATCTGGGGATGGACCACGCGCAGACTCCTGGCGGACTGGGCATCACCGTCAGCTACTTCCGCGATGCCGACGCCCTCACGAAGTGGCGGACCGACACCGAGCACCGCGCGGCGCAACAGCGCGGGCGAGCCCAGTGGTACCAGACCTACACGCTGCATGTGGCGAAAGTGGAACGAAGCCACGGATTCGTGCGCGCGGATCTCCCGCAGGGCCCGACCGCAGGCTGACCGACCGAAGACGTGGCCGCGTGGTCCTGGGGGGCTGTCCGGCGGATCATGCCGCAGACGCGGGGTCTGGCACGCCCTCCCCCACTGCCCTAAAGGCGTGGGGGACCCCCAGCGGCGTTGTCGTCACTCGCCGACGTCCCCCAGCCTTCGGACGGGAGGTGCCCCCACCGCGTCGCCCGCCGCGGCAGCGGCCGATGTCCACGTCTCCTCCGCCTTGCAGTCGGACGCACCAGACCCCGCTCACCTCGGCCGATCAGGCACCGCTGCCTTCCTGCGACTTGATCCGCCGGACACCCCCTAGGCCGGCCGTACCGCCGTGTGCACGGTGCGGACGCCGAGGACGAACAGGTCGGACCTGCGGTGCACGCTCGCGGGGTCGGCCGGGTCGAGAAGGCGGTCCAGGGTGGTGCGGTCGTCGGTGTCGAGGTCGTCCGCGACCGAGTCCCGCAGCCGGGAGAGGATCTCGGCGGCGTAGGCGCGGGCGCGGTCCGAGGCCGGGGCGGGCAGGTCGAGGAGGAAGCTGCGGGTACGGGCGTACTTGAGGCCGGCGGAGGACAGCAGCGCGGGCCAGTCCTCGGTCTCCGGGACCGAGCCGGGGAGCTCGGTGCGCATCTGCTCGAACCACTTCTCCTGGAGCGCGTCCAGCCGTGCCTGGAGGCCGGGGCGGCCGATGCCGAAGTCGCGGGGCAGGAAGCGGCTGGGCAGGCCCCCTTCGAGGATGGCCAGGGTGCCGCCGGGGGCCAGCCGCTCGCCGAACGCGGTGAGCGCGGCCCGCTGGTCGCCGAGGTGGTGCAGGCTGTGCCCGGCCCAGAGCAGATCCGCCGGGTAGTCCAACTCGTCGAGAACGCGGGGAAGTTCGCCGGCGAGGACGCCGAACCGGTCGCCGACCCCCTGCCGCTCGGCGCGGGCCCGGGCCCGGTCGAGGAGCGGTTCGCTGCCGTCCACGGCCAGCACCCGCGCGCCCGGGAACACCTCGGCGAACAGACACGACACCACCCCCGGCCCACTGCCGAGGTCGACGATCAGCCCCGGCTCGGTGACCTCCTTGCCGAGCCAGCTCAGGGCGCTCTCGTAGAGGGGCGCGAAGAGCTCCGCCTGGGACTCCAGATGACCGGCCATCTCGGCCCAGTCGATGTCGGTGTGGGAGTGGGAGTGCGTGTCGGCGTGGGTGTGCTGGTGGTGGTGATCGTGCGCCATGGGGTCAGCCTCTCGTCCGGGTGCCGCCAGCGTGCGCCGACGCACCGCCCGGAGGCCACTCCTGTTGCCGGTGCGGCAAAAAACCGGATGCGGACGGCAAGGCGGACGGTCCACGATGACCCGGTGGACGACGAGCTGCTGGACCGCTTCCTGACCGACGGTTTCGTGAAGATCGAGGGCGCGTTCCCGCCGCGGGTGGCCGAGGACTGCGCCCGGCTGCTGTGGCGCGAGACGGGGTACGACCCGGAGGATCCCGGCACCTGGAAGGACCCGGTGGTGTGGGTGGCGGGGATGGCCCAGGGCCCGTTCGCGGCCGCCGTCAACTCCCCCGCACTGCACCGGGCGTTCGACCTGCTGGTCGGCGAGGGCCGCTGGGAGCCGCGCTACTCGCTGGGCAGTTTTCCGCTGCGGTTCCCGCACCCGGACGAGCCGGACGACGCCGGTTGGCACATAGAAGGCAGCTACCTGCCGGACGGCGTCGAGACCCGCTGGTACTACACGAACCTGCGCTCCCGCGACCGCGCGCTGCTGATGTTGTTCCTCTTCTCCGAGGTGACCGAGCAGGACGCGCCCACCCGGATCCGCGTCGGCTCGCACCTCGACATCCCGGCGGTCCTGGAGCCGTACGGCGAGGCGGGCGTCTCGATGCTGGAGATCGCCCCGAAGGTCGTCGAGGCCTCCGCCCACCGCCCGCTCGCGTACGCCACCGGCCGCCCCGGTGACGTCTACCTCTGCCACCCCTTCCTGGTACACGCGGCCCAGCCACACCACGGCACCCGCCCCCGCTTCATTGCACAGCCGCCCTTGATGCCGGCCGCTCCCTGCGAGCTGGAGCGGCCGGACGGTGACTACTCGGCCGTGGAGCACGCGATCCGCGAGGGACTGTCCCGCGCCGATTGACTCCGGGGACCCCCGCGCCCCAAAGGGGCGCGGGGAACTGCGCGACCAGCCCCCACCGGCCCGCAGTGTCGATCCCAGCTCAACCCGTCATCACGACAACGGCGGGTACGCGTTGGCCATCAGCTGCTGGAACTGCGCCGAGAACCAGTGCCCGGACAGCGGCGCGTTCGGCAGGGCGCCGGACATGTTGTTGCCGTTGCGGGCGTTCCCCGTGTACGTCGGGTCGCACATCTGGTCGAAGCCCTTGCCCTCGTCGTTCGGGATGGCGGTGCTGGAACCGTCGGACTCACCCGGCGGCTTCATCCAGACGTAGGCGTCGATCCCGGCGGCCGGGCCGGCCTGCGGGCGCTCACCGAGGCCGGCTCCGGCCTGGTTGCACCAGTTGCCGACGTGGATCCGGCGGTCGTAGCGGCCGCCGTCGACGTACGCGTCCACGCTGGTCGTCGGGCCGGGGCCGGCCGGCCGTGCGCTGCCGCCCCAGCCGTTGCGGGAGGTGTCGATCAGCATGCCGATGCCGGAGTTGAAGCCGACCGAGACCAGTTCGGTGCGGAAGGCCTGGGCGAAGGACAGCTCGTCGACGTAGCGGTTGTAGTCGACCCACTTGGACAGGCGGACGGAGGTGCCGTTCACCGTGTCGTTGATGGTGAAGTTGTTCTCCTTCAGGGCGCTGTAGTTGGCCGTGTTGGTGATGAAGCCCTGGACGTCGGCGACGGTCGCGCCCTCGGCGTTGGCGGCCTGGTAGAAGAGCTGGGCGGCGGGGGCGAAGTTGTCGTCCCAGCCGAGCCAGCCGTGGTGGCCGGCGTCGAGGTAGTTGTAGACGTTGGGGATCGCACCCAGCTTGGCGAGGGCGTAGCCGACGCCCTTCACGTAGTTGCCGTTGGCGAGCATGGTGTTGCAGTTGGCGGTGGCGGTGGCCCGGCTGCCGGTGTTGGTGACCAGGTTGGGCAGCGAGTCGATCTCGATGGTGGTGACGATCCGCAGCGAGGCGTACTTGCTGTCGGAGAGGATCGCCGCGATCGGGTCGATGAACTGCGTCTTGTACTTGTCGATCTCTGTCGGGCCGAGTTCGCCGTTGGAGGCGAGGGCCGCGCAGTCGCGTCCGGGCAGGTCGTAGACGACCAGCTGGACGACTTCCTCGCCGCTGCCCTTCTGGGCGAGTGCCGCGTCGAGGTGGGCGCGCAGGCCCATGCTGGTGCTGGTGCCGTTGATCGCGGCGATGCGGTCGAGCCAGACGCCGGTGGGCTGGTTGGAGACGCGGGTGCCGCCCGGTTCGGCGGCGGCCTTCGCGGACCACTCCGGGTTCACGTACACCTTGGCGCCGGAGTACGGGTTGTCGACGCGGGTGCCGGAGCCGCCGCCGTTGCCGCCACCGCCACCGCCGCCTCCGCCGCTGCCGTCGTCGACGTTGCAGGTGACGCCGTCGAGGGTGAAGGCGGTCGGGATCGCGTTGCTGCCGGTGTACGTCCCGTTGAAGCCGAAACTGACCGAACCGCCGGTCGCCAGCGTGCCGTTGTAGGTCTCGTTGTTGGCGGTGACGGCGGTGCCGCTCTGGGTGAGCCTGGTGTTCCAGTAGCTGCTCACCTGCTGGTTCCCGGCGTACGACCACTTCACCGACCAACTCGACTTCGCCGCCGAGTTGTTGGTGACGGTGACGGCGGCGGTGAAGCCGGTGCCCCAGTCGTTCTGGATCTTGTAGTCGACGGTGCAGGGAATCGCGGAGATCGCCGCCTGGGAGGAGGGGGTCACGGCGGCAGCCGGACCCGATACCCCGGCGACGAGCGCCAGGGCGGCGAACACCGCTGTTCTGGTACGACTCATGAGTGCGGGTTCCTTCTTCTTCGGTGGGTGTGCTTCTTCTGGGGCCCGGCTACGGGTTGACGGCCTTGAGGTGGTCGCGCAGCCCGACGCCGTACGCCGTGGGCGTACCGCTGTAGTCGGAGATCAGGGACGGGCCGGCGGAGCAGTCCCAGGTGTTCCAGGTCCAGCCCAGGTAGGAGAGGCCGCGGTCGTCGAACCACTTCATGACCTGGTCGACGAAGGCGTGCGAGCAGGTGTTCTCGCCGATCTCCCCGGCGACCAGCGGCACCTGGGCCGCGACCGGTGCGAGGGTGGAGTTCCAGCAGCTCTCGGTGGAGCAGGTGTTGAAGTTGTAGACGTGGTAGGCGGCGACGAGATTGCCGGCCGGGTCGGTGGGCTTGTACGTCAGCCACTGGCTGAGGTCGTTGGAGTAGGCGAGCCCGCCGATCATGATGACGTTCCGGGCGCCGGCGCCCCGGATGCCGTCCACCAGGTCCTGCATCCCGGCGACCTCGTAGCCGATGCCCGGGCAGGTGCCGCCGTCCCGCCAGCACTGCCAGGCTTGGGTGACCGTGGAGGTCGCCCGGTCCGGGTAGGGCTCGTTGAACAGGTCGAAGACGGCCGCCTGGTCGTCCTTGAAGGTGCCGGCCACCGAGGACCAGAAGGACGGGGTGTACTGGGCGTCCGGCATCGGCTTCTGGCAGGTGGCGTGCACGTCGGAGCAGCCGGCCGAGTTGCCGGTGTACTGGCCGTAGGACCAGTGGAGTTCGAGGATCGGGGTCAGGCCGTACGACTCGACGCGGGCCACCAGCTCCTTCACGGCGTTGATGTAGTTCGCCCCGGCGTACTCGGGTTTGACGTTGGACAGGCCGAGCCAGCACTCCTCGTTGAGCGGGATGCGGATCGCGTTGGCCTTCCAGTCGGCGATCGCCTTGATGGCGGCGTCGTCGACGGGACCGTCCCAGATGCCGTAGCCCTGCACGCACATGAACTCGCCGCCGGAGCGGTTCACGCCGAGCAGGCGCCGGGCCGTACCGCTCGCGTCCACGAGCTTGGTCCCGGAGACGTGCAGGGCCGGTGCGGTCCCGCCGGCGGGCGGCTCGGTCGGCGTCGGGGTGGGGGTGGGTGTCGGCGTGGGTTCCGCATCGACGTTGCACGTGGTGCCGTTGAGTCTGAACGCCGTCGGTACGGCGTTGCTCCCCGACCAGGAGCCGAGGAACCCGGCGCTGACGCTCGCGCCGGTGCCGAGGGAGCCGTTCCAGCTCTCGTTGGCCGCGGTGACCGTCGTACCGGACTGGGACCACTTGGCGCTCCAGCCCTGGGTGACCTTCTGGCCATTGGCGAAGTCGAAGCCCAGGCTCCAACTGCTCATGGCGGCCATGTTGTTGGTGATGGTCACGGAACCCTGGAAGCCGGTGTCCCACTGGCTGGTGACCGCGTACTGCACTGTGCAGGCCGGCGTCGCCCCGGACGCCGACACGACCGGCACCAGTGCGGCCCCGACAAGGGCGGCCGCACCGGCGACGGCTAAAAGAACTGAACGCGGGGGGTGTCGCATGAGCGACTCCTTGCAGCTCGGGCGCGTCGTGACGGACGCGTCGACTGAACGGAATCGCTCCCACTGGTGCGAAGGAAGGTAGCGCCAAGTGACGGCAAAGAACAGGGGAGTTGCTTGACTTTTCCGCGGGCCGGTCCGTCGAATCTTTTCGACTCTTCAACAGCCTTGACCGCACCATGCCACGTCTCCACTATGGGAGCGCTCCCACTGGTTCAAGCCTTGACTTCTCCCCGAGCCGCAAGCGCAAGGAGGAACCAGCACATGCGACCCGGATATGCCATGCACTCCGGGCGGAGGCGCAGAGCCGTGCGACGGTTGTGGACGGCCGTCGTCGCGGCCCTCGCCCTGCCGCTCTCGATGCTCGCCACCGGCACGACTCCCGCTCAGGCGGCCACCGTTCAGTGCAGCGTGGACTACACGGCCAACGACTGGGGCACCGGCTTCACCGCCGACCTCACCCTCACCAACCGCGGCACCGACGCGATCAACGGCTGGACGCTGACGTACGCGTACGCCGGCAACCAGAAGCTGGTCAGCGGCTGGAACGGCACCTGGTCCCAGTCGGGCACCTCGGTCACCGTGCAGAACGCGTCGTACAACGGCACGATCGCGGCGGGCGCGGCGGTGTCGACGGGCGCCCAGTTCTCGTACACGGGCAGCAACGCGGCCCCGACGGGTTTCGCCGTCAACGGCACCACCTGCGCCGGCGCCCACCAGCCCCCCATCACCGTGCTGACCAGCCCGAGCGCGGGCGCGGTCTACACGCAGGGCGACGCGATCCCGCTGGCGGCGACCGCGGCGGCGGCCGACGGCGCGACCATCAGCAAGATCGAGTTCTATGACGACACCACACTGCTGGGGACCGACACGTCGTCGCCGTACACGCTCCCGGTCTCAAGTTTGACCGTGGGCAGTCACTCTCTGGTGGCGAAGGCGTACGACAGCCTGGGCGCGTCCGCGTCCTCGACGCCGGTCGGCATCACGGTCGCCTCGGGCCCCGCGGTGGTGGCCTCGCCGACCCAGCTGGGCATCCAGCAGAGCGCGACGGGCAAGTTCGGGGTGAGCCTCTCGAAGCAGCCGAGCGCCAATGTGACGGTGTCCGTGGCCCGCACGGCCGGCAACACCGGGCTTTCGGTGAGCGCCGGATCGTCGCTCACGTTCACGCCGTCCGACTGGAGCACCGCGCAGAACGTGACCGTGGCCGCGGACTCCGCGGGCACCGGCACGGCCACCTTCACGGCCTCGGCGACCGGCTACACCGGCGCCACGGTCACCGTGACCGAACTGGCCGCGTCGAGCGCGTACGACGCGCGGTTCCTGGACCTCTACGGGAAGATCACCAACCCGGCGAACGGCTACTTCTCCCCCGAGGGCATCCCCTACCACTCGGTCGAGACGCTGATCGTGGAGGCGCCCGACCAGGGCCACGAGACCACGTCGGAGGCGTACAGCTACCTGCTCTGGCTGCAGGCCATGTACGGCAAGGTCACCGGTGACTGGTCCAAGTTCAACGGCGCGTGGGCCCTCATGGAGAAGTACATGATCCCGACCCACGCCGACCAGCCGACCAACTCCTTCTACAACGCGTCCAAACCGGCCACCTACGCACCGGAGCTGGACACCCCCAACGAGTACCCGGCGAAGCTGGACACGTCGGTGTCGGTGGGCACGGACCCGATCGCGGGTGAACTGAAGTCCGCCTACGGCACGGACGACGTGTACGGGATGCACTGGCTGGAGGACGTCGACAACGTCTACGGCTACGGCGACACCCCGGGCGGCGGGTGCGAGGCGGGTCCGACGGCCGAAGGGCCCTCCTACATCAACACCTTCCAGCGCGGTCCGCAGGAGTCGGTGTGGGAGACGGTTCCGCAGCCGACCTGCGACGCCTTCAAGTACGGCGGCAAGAACGGGTATCTGGACCTCTTCACCGGCGACTCGTCCTACGCCAAGCAGTGGAAGTACACGGACGCCCCGGACGCCGACGCGCGTGCGGTGCAGGCCGCGTACTGGGCGGACGTGTGGGCCAAGGAGCAGGGCAAGGGCAGTGACGTCTCCGCCACCGTGGGCAAGGCGGCGAAGATGGGCGACTACCTGCGCTACGCCATGTACGACAAGTACTTCAAGAAGATCGGCAACTGCGTGGGTCCGACGACCTGCGCGGCCGGCACCGGCAAGGACGCCTCGGACTACCTGCTCTCCTGGTACTACGCCTGGGGCGGGGCGACCGACAGCAGTGCCGGCTGGGCGTGGCGGATCGGCTCCAGCCATGTGCACGGCGGCTACCAGAACCCGCTGGCCGCCTACGCGTTGAGCTCGTACGCCGACCTGAAGCCCAAGTCGGCCACGGGCTCGACGGACTGGGGCACGTCCCTCACCCGGCAACTGGAGTTCTACCGCTGGCTGCAGTCGTCCGAGGGCGCCATCGCGGGCGGTGCGACCAACAGCTGGCAGGGGCGGTACGCGAGCCCGCCGTCCGGTACGTCGACCTTCTACGGCATGTACTACGACTGGGAGCCGGTCTACCACGACCCGCCGTCCAACCAGTGGTTCGGCTTCCAGGCCTGGTCGATGGAGCGGGTCGCCGAGTACTACCAGCAGACGGGGAACGCCACGGCGAAGACGATCCTCGACAAGTGGGTGGCGTGGGCGCTGTCCAAGACCACGATCAACCCCGACGGCACGTACCTGATCCCGTCGACCCTCCAGTGGTCGGGGCAGCCCGACACCTGGAACGCGTCGAGTCCCGGCTCGAACAGCGGACTTCACGTCACGGTCGCCGACTACACGAACGACGTGGGCGTGGCCGCCGCGTACGCGAAGACGTTGACGTACTACGCCGCCAAGTCCGGTGACGCGACGGCGAAGTCCACGGCGAAGGCGCTGCTGGACGGGATGTGGAACAACTACCAGGACAGCCTGGGGATCGCGGTGCCGGAGACGCGGGCCGACTACAACCGCTTCGACGACAGCGTGTACGTCCCGAGCGGGTGGAGCGGGACCATGCCGGACGGGGACGCGGTCAACTCGTCTTCCACGTTCGCCTCGCTGCGGTCCTTCTACCAGGACGACCCGGCGTGGTCGAAGATCCAGAGCTATCTGGCGGGCGGGGCCGCGCCCGTGTTCACGTATCACCGGTTCTGGGCCCAGGCGGACATCGCGCTGGCCATGGGGTCGTATGCGGAGCTGCTGGAGTAGTTCCGGTGCTTGAAGTGGTCGGCTGCGGGTTCGTCGTGGCTGGTCGCGCCCACGCGGCGGAGCCGCATATCGATACAGCCCCGCGCCCCTTACGGGGCGCTGTACCGACCGCGCGCTTTGACAGAACCGCTCGCCGGGCCGCCCTCACCCGCACTGGGGACGGCCCGGCGACTCTCGAACCATGAAGAAAGCGCTTACCCCCATCCCCACTCCCGAAAGGGACCCCCGTGCGAAGAACCCGCATCCTCACCGCCGTCATGGCCCTCGCCGCCGGCTTGCTCGCAGGTACCCCGCCCGCGCTCGCCGTCCACGAGAGTGCGAACGTCAGGCTCGCCGCCGACACGTACACCTGGCACAACGCCCGGATCGACGGCGGCGGTTTCGTCCCCGGGATCGTCTTCAACCGGTCCGAGAAGAACCTCGCCTACGCCCGTACCGACATCGGCGGTGCCTACCGCTGGTCGGAGTCGACGCAGACCTGGACGCCGTTGCTGGACTCGGTGGGCTGGGACGAGTGGGGGCACACGGGGGTCGTGAGTCTGGCCTCCGACTCCGTCGATCCGGACAAGGTGTACGCGGCCGTCGGGACGTACACCAACAGCTGGGACCCGACCGACGGTGCCGTACTGCGTTCCTCCGACCGGGGCGCCAGCTGGCAGAAGACCGACCTGCCGTTCAAGCTGGGCGGCAACATGCCCGGCCGGGGCATGGGCGAGCGGCTGGCCGTCGACCCGAACAAGGACAGCGTGCTGTACCTGGGCGCGCCCAGCGGCAAGGGGCTGTGGCGGTCCACGGACTCCGGGGTGACCTGGTCGCAGGTGACGAACTTCCCCGATGTCGGCACCTACGTGCAGGATCCGACCGACACCACCGGCTACGCCTCCGACAACCAGGGCATCGTGTGGGTCACCTTCGACGAGTCGACCGGGACCACCGGTACGGCGACGAAGACGATCTACGTCGGGGTCGCCGACAAGGACAACGCGGTGTACCGCTCGACGGACGCGGGCGCGACCTGGAGCAGGCTGGCCGGCCAGCCGACCGGGTACCTCGCCCACAAGGGCGTGCTGGACGCGAAGAACGGCTACCTCTACCTCGCCTACAGCGACAAGGGCGGGCCGTACGACGGCGGCAAGGGGCAGCTGTGGCGGTACGCGACGGCCACCGGTACCTGGACGAACATCAGCCCGGTCGCGGAGGCCGACACGTACTACGGTTTCTCCGGGCTGACGGTCGACCGGCAGCACCCCGGCACGGTGATGGCGACGGCCTACAGCTCCTGGTGGCCGGACACCCAGATCTTCCGCTCCACGGACAGCGGGGCGACCTGGACGAAGGCCTGGGACTACACGTCGTACCCGAACCGCTCGAACCGCTACACGATCGACGTCTCGTCCTCCCCCTGGCTGACCTTCGGCGCGAACCCGTCGCCGCCCGAACAGAGCCCGAAACTGGGGTGGATGACGGAGGCGCTGGAGATCGACCCGTTCGACTCGGACCGGATGATGTACGGGACGGGCGCGACGCTGTACGGCACCGGGGATCTGACGAAGTGGGACAGCGGCGGGCAGTTCACGGTCAAGCCGATGGTGCAGGGCCTGGAGGAGACGTCGGTCGACGACCTGGCCGCTCCCCCGTCCGGCGGGGCCCAGCTCTTCAGCGCGCTCGGTGACATCGGCGGCTTCCGCCACACGGATGTCACCAAGGTCCCGTCGATGATGTACACGTCCCCGACGTTCACGACGACCACCAGCCTGGACTTCGCCGAGTCGAACCCGAACACGGTGGTCCGGGTGGGCAACCTGGACTCCGGCCCGCACATCGCGTTCTCGACGGACAACGGGGCCGACTGGTTCGCGGGGACGGACCCTTCGGGGGTGAGCGGTGGCGGCACGGTGGCGGCCGCCGCCGACGGGAGCCGGTTCGTGTGGAGCCCGGCGGGCACCGGCGTGCAGTACACGACGGGCTTCGGCTCGTCGTGGTCGGCGTCGAGCGGCATCCCGTCCGGCGCGACCGTCGAGTCCGACCGCGTCGACCCCAGGACCTTCTACGGCTTCAAGTCCGGCAAGTTCTACGTGAGTTCGGACGGCGGGGCGACCTTCACGGCGTCCGCGGCAGCGGGTCTGCCGAGCGGTGACAGCGTGCGGTTCAAGGCGCTGCCGGGGACGAAGGGCGACGTGTGGCTGGCCGGCGGGGCGACGGACGGCGCGTACGGGCTGTGGCACTCCACCGACGGCGGCGCGGCCTTCGCCAAGCTCGCGAACGTCGGCCAGGCCGACACCATCGGCTTCGGCAAGGCGGCGACGGGAGCCTCGTACCAGACGCTCTACACCAGCGCGAAGATCGGCGGGGTGCGCGGCATCTTCCGTTCCACGGACGAGGGAGCGACCTGGACGCGTATCAACGACGACGCCCACCAGTGGGGTTGGACCGGCGCTGCCATCACCGGTGACCCGCGGGTCTACGGCCGGGTGTACGTCTCGACGAACGGCCGGGGCGTGATCTACGGCGACACCTCCGACACCGGCTCAGGTGGCGGGGACGGGGGCGGCGGCGGTGGCGGGGGTACTGATCCCACCCCCTCCGGCGCCTGCACAGTCGCCTACACCGTCACCAACCAGTGGCCGGGCGGCT
The DNA here is from genome assembly GCF_053611985.1 of Streptomyces sp. NPDC054770. Lineage (NCBI taxonomy): Bacteria > Bacillati > Actinomycetota > Actinomycetes > Kitasatosporales > Streptomycetaceae > Streptomyces > Streptomyces sp. NPDC054770. Next base: position 35,004 of record NZ_JBSHBL010000008.1, on the reverse strand, counting down.
TCCAGGCGGACGTCCGGCTCACCAACACGGGCTCGGCGGCATGGAGCGGCTGGTCCCTCGGCTGGTCCTTCCCGAACGGCCAGACCGTCGGCCAGCTCTGGAACGCCGACTGGACCCAGTCCGGCGCGGCCGTGACGGCCAGGAACGTCGGCTGGAACGGCACGGTGGCCCCGGGCTCCTCGGTGTCCTTCGGCTTCACCGGCACCTGGACCGGCAGCAACGCCGAACCGACGGCCTTCACCCTGGGCGACCAGACCTGCACGGTGGCCTGACGGGCGTACGATCCGGTCATGCGCAGCGTGACCTGCTCGATGGGCGTTTCGCTCGACGGCTACGTCGTCGGGCCGGACGGTGACTTCGGCTGGACGCCTCCCGACGAGGAGGTGTTCCGCTTCGTCACCGACGAGATCCGGGACGTCGGCGTCCACCTGCTGGGACGACGGCTGTACGAGACGATGCTGTACTGGGAGACCGCCGACCAGGATCCGTCACTCGGCTTCTCGACGCGCGAGTGGGCCGCGCTCTGGAGGGCGCTACCGAAGGTGGTGTTCTCCACCACGCTGTCGGCGGTGCAGGGCAGCAATACCCGCCTGGCCGCCGGCGGCCTGGCGGCGGAGATCGAGCGGTTGCGGGCCGAGCCGGGGGAAGGTGCCATCGCGATCGGCGGCCCGACCCTCGCCGCCGAGGCGGCCGCGGCGGGTCTGATCGATGAGTACCGGATCAGGGTCCACCCGGTACTCGTCGGCGGTGGCGTTCCGTTCTTTCCCCGGCACGAGCGCCGGGTGGATCTGGAACTCGTCGAGAGCCGCACCTTCAGTTCGCGCGTCCTCCACCTCCGCTACCGCGTGACGCGCTGACGGGTCTCAGGGTGTGTACACCGCCGGCCGGGGTGCCGTCGGCATCCCGTCGCCGATGAAGAAGCTCGGGTGGGGCGGCTGGTCGTAGGCCGTGTTCTGCCAGGCCAGGGCCGTACGGTACTGGGTGACGTGGAGCAGGGTCGTGATCTTCGTGCTCGTCTCGTACGGGGTGGAGCAGATCCGCAGGGCCGTGTTGTCCGTCGTCGGCCAGACGACCTCCTCGCGCCAGTCGCCGAGGATGTCCCCGGAGAGCGACGGGGTGGCCTTGGTACTGTTGTTCGAGTGGACGCCTGCGGCGGTGAGGAGGCGGGTGTCGGAGGAGGTGCCGTACTTGTCGATGTGGGTGTCGTCGAGGAGTTCGCGGACCGGGTCGCCGTCCCACCAGGCCAGGAAGTTGATGCTGGAGGGCTTGCGGCTCGCGACCACCGTGCCCTGCGGGTTGCGGACGCCGTCGGCGTGGGAGGACCAGGACTCGGCGCCGGCGCTGCCCGCCCAGATGTCGTCGGCGACGCCCCGGCCGTTGTCACCGTCGGGATCGGTGGACCAGAGGATCTCGCCGGTCTTCGCGTCGGCCATCCAGGAGGACGGCTTGGAGCTGTCCTCGTCGACCTTGAACTCCTCCAGGCCGGGCCGGGAGGGGTCGAGGTCGCCGACGTGCATGGCGTCGCCGTGGCCGTTCTTCGTCGTCCACAGGCCGGAGCCGTTGTCGTCGACGGCCATCGAGCCGTACACGATCTCGTCCTTGCCGTCGCCGTCGACATCCGCGATCGACAGCTGGTGGTTGCCCTGGCCGTCGTAGCCCTTGCCGGTGTTGGTGGAGGAGTTGGTGTCGAAGGTCCAGCGGCGGGTGAAGGCGCCGTTCCGCCAGTCCCATGCCGAGATCACGGTGCGGGTGTAGTAGCCCCGCGCCTCGATCAGGGAGGGCCGGGAGCCGTCCAGATAGGCCGTGCCGGCGAGGAAGCGGTCCACGCGGTTGCCGTAGGAGTCGCCCCACGAGGACACGGTGCCGCGGGCCGGCACATAGTCGACGGTGCTCATCGCCCTGCCGGTCTGGCCGTTGAACATGGTCAGGTACTCCGGGCCGGACAGGACGTAGCCGCTGGAGTTGCGGTAGTCGGCGGAGGCGCTGCCGATCACCGTGCCCGCGCCGTCGACCGTGCCGTCCGCCGTCTTCATGGCGACCTCGGCCTTGCCGTCGCCGTCGTAGTCGTACACCTGGAACTGGGTGTAGTGCGCGCCGGAGCGGATGTTCCTGCCGAGGTCGATGCGCCACAGGCGGGTGCCGTCGAGCTTGATGCCGTCGAGGATCGTGTCGCCGGTGTAGCCGGACTGGGAGTTGTCCTTGGCGTTGGTCGGCTGCCATTTGAGGACGAAATCGAGTTGGCCGTCGCCGTCGAGGTCACCGACCGAGGCGTCGTTCGCCTCGTAGGTGTACGACACACCGTCGGGGGTGGTGCCGCCCGCGGGCGGGGTGATCGGGACGTCCTTGTAACCGGTGCGGAACTGGATCGCGTGCACCGAGTCGGCCTGCTCGACGCCGTTCACGATCGCGCGGACCGTGTAGTCGGCCTGGGCGGGGGCGCCGGCGTGGAAGTAGTTCGTGGAGCCGGTGACCGGGGTGGAGTTGACCTTCGTACCGGCCCGGTAGACGTTGAAGGAGACGTCGTCGGGGTCGGTGCCGAGCCACCGCCAGCTGACCAGGTTGCCGGCGTCGGTGTGGACACTGACCACGCCCCGGTCGAGGGCCTCGACCTGGCGGGCGGTGGCGGCTGCGGCGGTGGTCGTGGAGAGAGCGGTCAGGCCGGCGGCGATCAGTGCGGCCACGGCGGTCAGGGCCGCCAGGACGGCGGAACGGCGTCTGCGATGCGGGTGCTGCACGTGGGGTACCTTCCGGGAGATCGGACGGGTTCCTCTGTCAGTCGGCGCCGTCGGCCCTGCGGTTGCCGTATCTTTCGGCCAGTTCGGCGATCGTTCGGGCGATGCGTTCGCGCAGCTCGGGCGGGTCGATGACCTCGATGTCCGTGCCCAGGCGCAGGAATTCGGCAATCGCATGGTCGGCCGACTCGATGGGGACCCGGGCCAGCGTCCAGGCACCGGTCACGTCGACCGTCACCGCCCTGGGGAGCGTCACCCCTGGCGCCAAGCGGACCAGGGCCTCGCCACCGCCGCCGTACAGCCGGGCGTGGAAGTCGCGTTGGTACGCGGTCCAGTGGGCGGCCAGGTCGAAACCCTCCGGCCGGTTGAACTCCTCTTCCGACAGGGTCAGTTCGAGGATCTGGTCGACGCGGTAGGTGCGCGGGCCGGGGGCCGCCACGACGTACCAGCGGCCCGCCTTGAGGACCAGCCCGTACGGTTCCAGGCGGCGCCGCACCTCGGTCGGCTCGCGCCACCGGCGGTACCGGACGTCCAGGGCACGGCCGTTCCAGACCCCCTCGGCCACCGCCGGGAGGTACGGCGCCTCCCCGGCGTCCGCGTACCAGCCGGGGGCGTCGAGATGGAAGCGGCCGCTGATCCGGTCGGCGTGGGCGCGCAGCTCCGGCGGCAGGGCGGCGCGGACCTTGAGCTGGGCGGCTGCCAGGACCGGGCCGAGCCCGAGGTCGGCGGCGGGGCCGGGCGCACCGGCCAGGAAGAGGACCTCCGCCTCCGCGGTGGTGAGACCGGTGAGCCGGGTGCGCCAGCCGTCGAGGAGGCGGTAGCCACCGGCATGCCCCGCGTCGCCGTACAGCGGGACACCGGCCGCGCTCAGCGCCTCGACGTCCCGGTAGACCGTGCGGGCGGACACCTCCAGCTCCGCGGCGAGCTGGGCGGCGGTCATCCGGCCCCGGGTCTGGAGCAGGAGGAGGATGGCGACGAGCCAGCTGGACTTCACCGTCCCAGGATCCCGGACTCCACTGACAGCAGGTGTCAGTGGAACGGGCCTAGCGTCACGTCCATGAGCTTCACGGAAAAGCTGCTGACCGTGCCGCCGCCGATCACAGTGGCCGGCCGGCACATCAAGCGCTACCACGTCACCGCCGATCCCGCGGGCATCGCGCCCGACATCGAGGAGGCGGCGTACGCGATCCTCCCCGAACTCCTGCCGGAGCCGGACGGCACCCCACCGGCGGCCTTCGTGGTCCTGCACCGGGGCGGGGACAGCGGCGCGTACCTCAACGCGTACAGCTGAGTGTGGGACAACGTGCTCCACTTCCGGTGCGCCGCGGCGGGCCAGCCGGTGCTCGGCTGTCCCGATGACGACCCGGCCCACTTCGTCGAGCCCGGCCTGCCGTGGATCGGCTGCGTCTGGGAGCTGCCGCCGATCCAGCACGAACGGGACGCCTGGGTACGGCACCTGCTCACGCCCGACGTCCCCGATCTGGAGGCCTACCTGGCCGACTCCCTGCCCGAAGGAACCACCGGAGGCCGCGCATGAGCACCCCGGACGACTTCGACTTCCTCCACGGCGAGTGGGAGGTCCGCAACCGCCGCCGTACCGACTTCCTCGACCCGGACAGCGCATGGGTGGAGTTCCCCGCCGTCAGCCGCTGTTGGCCGCTGTTCGACGGTGCCGCGAACGTCGACGAGATCGACATGCCGTATCTGGGAGCGAAGGGCCTGACCGTGCGGCTCTTCGACCGGGAGACCGGACAGTGGTCGCTGAACTGGGCGGCGAGCGGAAGCGGGAAGCTGTTCCCGCCGGTCGTCGGACGGTTCGACGGCGATCGCGGGGAGTTCTACGGCGACGACACACACCACGGCAGGAAGGTACGGGTACGGTTCGTGTGGTCGGGGGTCTCCCCCACCGGCGCACGCTGGGAGCAGGCGTTCTCGGTGGACGGTGGGGAGACCTGGACGACCAACTGGACGATGGATTTCAGCAGGCCGCCGGTTTCCTGAACGCCCGTACGCCGAAGCGGGGGTCGGGGCGGCGGCGGTCCTGGTCGGGCAGGGACGCGAGGCGCTCGGCGAAGCCCTCGACGCGGGGATCGTCGGGCGGGAGCATGGTGAACCAGCCGCGCCGCAGGTCGCCGAGGGTGGAGCGGGGGCTGCGGCCCTGGCCGACGCCGGTGAAGGCGGCCGCTCCGGCGGGCAGCAGGCCGCTCGCGCGGGCGTGCCCGGTCACGTCCGCGGCGGCGTCGGGTGCCGGGCGGCGCGGGCGGGCGGCCAGGACGGCGTCGATGTCACTGCCGACGTCGTGCGCGGCGGCCTTGTCGACGGTGGTGACGTAGACCCCGCCGGGCCGCAGCACCCGCGCGCACTCGGCGACGATCGCGCGGACCTCGGTGGCCTCCGCTATGAGGTGGAGCAGCCAGACGGTCGTGACGGCGTCGAACGTGGCGTCGGGGAAAGGGAGTCGACGGCTGTCGGCCAGCAGGACCGATCCCGGCAGCCGGGCCGCCGCCATCCGCGCCATACCGGGTGCGCGGTCCGCGCCGGTGACCTGGAGCCCGGGCCGGGCGGCGGCGAGCCGGCGGGTGACGATGCCGGTACCGCAGGCGAGGTCGAGGAGACGGCCGGGGCGGGCGGCGCGGTCGGAGCAGCCGTGGCGATCGGGGCGGTCGGCGTGGCAGGGGCCTTCAGCGCTGCCCGGGCTGCCGGTGCGGTCGGGTATCAGGCTGAGGACGGCGGCGGCTGCTGCCTGGGCGCGGGCTTCGCCGCCGCGTGTCGCGTCGTAGGCGCCGGCTTCCTTGTCGTAGTCGAGCACATGGCTCAGTGTGCGCCGTGGCCTGGGGCGATGTCCTCCACCCTGCGGGCGAGTTCGAAGTCCTTGCCGGTGACGGCGCCGCCCACGCTGTGGGTGTTCACGGTGAGGGAGACCGTGTTGTAGCCGAGGGTGAGGTCGGAGTGGTGGTCGAGTTCGTCCTGGATGCGGGCGATGTGCACGACCAGGGCGACGGCCGCGAAGTGGGAGTCCAGGCGGTAGGCGCGGGCGAGCCGGTCGCCGTCCAGTGCCCAGCCGGGCAGCTCGGCCAGCCGGTCCTCGATCTCCTGCTGCGACAGCGGTGCGACGGCCATGGTGCGGTTTCCTTCCCGGGGACCGGCGAGCGGTGTACGTGCGGTCAGCCTGCCATGAACCGGCCTTCCGGCAGGTCTTCCGGGCAACGATCACGGTCGCGTGTCCGGGGCCTCGGCTTCGGCTACGGTCGTCGGCATGACCCTTGTCGCGTCCGGTCCCGCCGCCACCCCGACCGCCCCCGACGGCCAGGGCGTCGGCCCGCTGCTGCGCGCGTGGCGGGAGCGGCGGCGGGTGAGCCAGCTGGAGCTGGCACTGCGTGCCGACTCGTCGGCCCGGCACATCAGCTTCGTGGAGACGGGCCGGTCGCGGCCGAGCGAGGAGATGGTGCTGCGTCTGGCCGAGCACCTGGAGGTGCCGGTACGGGAGCGCAACGCGCTGCTGCTGGCGGCCGGTTACGCCCCGCGCTATCCGGAGACCCCGCTGGACGACCCGGCGCTGGACGCGTTGCGCGACGGCATGGAGCGGCTGATCCAGGGCTACGAGCCGTATCCGGCGCTGGTCGTGGACGCCGCGTACACGGTGGTGGCCGCCAACCGGGGCATCGCGATGCTCCTGGAGGGCGTACCGGAGTCGCTGCTCGTGCCCGCCCCGAACGCGATGCGGCTGACCCTGCACCCGGAGGGACTGGCACCGCGCATCCGCAACCTGCGCGAGTGGCGCGGGCATCTGCTGGAGCAGATGGAACGGCAGATCGCGCTGCACCGCTCGGAGGCGCTGCGGGAGTTGTACGAGGAGGTCGCCGGGTATCCGGTGCCGGCCGGCGTGGACGACGGTGAACCCACCGAGCCCGTCGCGTACTTCGCGTTGCCGTTGCGGATCGAGCACGCGGGGCGGGTGCTGTCGTTCGTGTCGTCCATCTCGACGTTCAACACCCCGATGGACGTGACGGTCGCCGAGCTGGCCATCGAGACGTTCCTGCCGGCGGACCCGGCGACGATCAAATACCTGAACTCGTTGGTAAGTTGACGTAAGCAGTTCACTCGACCAGGTGTGCGACGCGGCATCGCGTGGCACACTGCTCCCCGTACTTGTGCACGTAGGGGAGGCGTGGCGTGAGTGAGCGGCGTGCTGCGCCCACGGTGGGGCAGGTCGTACTCGGCAAGCGGCTGCAAGAGCTGCGCGAGGCGGCCGGACTGGGGCGGGACGAGGCGGCGCGGGTGCTGCGGGTGGCGCAGGCGACCGTACGGCGGATGGAGATGGCCGAGGTCGCGCTGAAGATCCCGTACATCCAGGTGCTGCTGGAGACGTACGGCGTGGCCGAGGAGGAACAGGCCGCGTTCGTCCGGCTGGCCGAGGAGGCCAACCAGCCGGGCTGGTGGCAGCGGTTCCACGACGTGCTGCCGGACTGGTTCAGCCTGTACGTGAGCCTGGAGGGCGCCGCCCGGGTCATCCGCTCCTACGAACCGCACTTCTTTCCCGGCCTGTTGCAGACCGAGGAGTACGCGCGGGCCGTGATGGAGGCCGGGACGATAGGCCACAGCGATCCCACGGCCGTCGAACGGCATGTGGCGCTGCGCATGAACCGGCAGCGGCTGCTGGAGCAGGACGATCCGCCCCACCTGTGGGTGATCATGGACGAGACGGTGCTGCGGCGCCCGGTGAGCATCCACTGCGAGGTGATGCGCGACCAGATCGACAAACTCCTCGCCTACATCGCGCGGGACCGGATAACCCTGCAGCTCGCCGAGTTCGCGAGCGGCCCGCACCCGGGGACGTACGCGCCGTTCACGCTGTTCCGGTTCGCCGAGCCCGAGCTGCCCGACATGGTCTTCACCGAGTACCTGACCGGTGCCCTGTACCTGGACTCCCGCAACGAGGTCTCGGCCCATCTGGAGGTCCTGGACCATATGACGGCCCACGCCGCTTCGGCTCAACGGACCGAGGAACTGCTGCGCGAGTACCGTGACAAGATCTGAGGAGCACACACCGTGACCGCATCCGAACCCGCGCCCACCGTCGTCGACACCAGCCGTCCGCATCCGGCGCGGGTGTACGACTGGTGGCTGGGCGGCAAGGACAACTACCCGGTGGACGAGGAACTCGCCAGGAAGATCCTCGCCGTGGACGGCACCGTGCTGCGCGGGGCGCGTGCCAACCGCCGGTTCATGCAGCGGGCCGTACGGACCGTCGCCGAGTCCGGCACCCGCCAGTTCCTGGACATCGGCACGGGCATCCCGACCGAGCCGAACCTGCACCAGGTGGCGCAGGGCGTGGCGGCGGAGTCGAAGGTGGTGTACGCGGACAACGACCCGATCGTGCTGCGGCACGCGGAGGCGCTGCTGCGGGGCACCGCGGAGGGCAGCACGGCCTATGTGCACGCCGACGTCCGGGACGTCGACACGCTGCTGGCGCGGGCGGCCGAGACCCTGGACTTCAAGGAACCCGTCTCGCTGTCGCTGGTGGCGCTGACCCACTACCTGGGCGACGACCCGGACGGTGACGACGTGTACGGCCTGCTGCGCAGGTACGTCGAGGCACTCGCGCCGGGCAGCCATCTGATCCTCTCGCAGGTCACCCCGGACCTCAGCCCGGAGGCGATCGAGCAGGCGGCCGCGAACTTCCGGCGCAGCGGTACGCCGTTCCACCCGCGTTCGCTGCCCGGGTTCTACCGCTTCTTCGACGGCCTGGAGCTGCTCGGCCCCGGGGTGATCCCGGTCTCCGGCTGGCGTCCGGACCCGCAGGACGTGGCCCTCCAGCAGGAGGGCATCGTGCCGGTGTACGGCGGGGTGGCCCGCAAGGTCTGACCCGTCCGGGTGCCCTGAACAGGTGCGTTCCCGTGCCCGCCCCTAGCGTCGAAGCAAAGGGTGAGCGAGGGAGCGGACGTGACCGACACGCGGACACCGCCGAAGGAGCCGGGTGCGGCGCTGCTGAGCGCCGCCCGTTTCTTCCGGCCCGGTACGCCCGCGCCGGACCTGCACAGTGTGGCCCTGACCGGCGGCCGGGAGGGGGACGCCTGCTACCGGGACCGCTGGAGCCACGACAAGGTGGTGCGCTCCACGCACGGGGTGAACTGCACCGGCTCGTGCCGCCGGAAGGTGTACGTCAAGGACGGGATCATCACCTGGGAGACCCAGGAGACGGACTACCCGTCGGCCGGCCCCGACCGCCCCGAGCACGAGCCCCGCGGCTGCCCGCGCGGCGCCGCGTTCTCCTGGTACACGTACTCGCCGACCCGGGTGCGCCATCCGTACGTCCGGGGCGTGCTCCTGGAGATGTACCGGGAGGCGAAGCGGCGGCTCAGGGACCCGGTGCTCGCCTGGGCGGACCTCCAGAACGACCCCGAGCGCCGCCGCCGTTACCAGCAGGCGCGCGGCAAGGGCGGTCTGGTGCGGGCGAGTTGGGACGAGGCGGTGGAGATCGTCGCCGCCGCGCAGGTGCACACGATCAAGACCTACGGCCCGGACCGGATCGCGGGGTTCTCCCCCGTCCCCGCGATGTCGATGGTGTCGCACGCGGCCGGCGCCCGCTACCACTCGCTGATCGGCGCCCCGATGCTGTCGTTCCACGACTGGTACGCGGACCTCCCGGTGGCCTCGCCGCAGGTCTTCGGCGACCAGACGGACGTGCCGGAGTCGGGCGACTGGTGGGACGCGGCCTATCTGATGATGTGGGGCTCGAACGTCCCGGTGACCCGCACCCCGGACGCGCACTGGACGGCGGAGGCCCGCTACCGCGGCCAGAAGGTGGTGGTCGTCTCTCCCGACTACGCGGACAACGCGAGGTTCGCCGACGAGTGGCTGCACCCGCACCCCGGCACCGACGGCGCGCTGGCCCTGGCGATGGGCCACGTGATCCTCAAGGAGTTCTTCGTCGACCGCGAGACGCCGTTCTTCACGGACTACGTACGGAAGTTCACCGACCTGCCGTTCCTGGTGACGCTCACCGAGCGGGGCGGCGCCTACGTGCCGGGCAAGTTCCTGCGCGCCGCCGATCTGGGGCAGCAGGGCGAGGGCGCCGAGTGGAAGACGGTCGTCCTGGACGCCGCGTCCGGCCGCGCGGTCGTCCCGAACGGCTCCCTCGGCTTCCGCTGGACGGACTCGGGCGAGGGCCGCTGGAACCTCGAACTCGGCGACATCGAACCACAGTTGACCCTGTACGGCAGTGCGGTGGCGGCCGGGGTCGAGGTGCTGCTCCCGCGCTTCGACACCGACGGCGGTGAGCACGGTCAGGGCAGCGGGGGCGTCCTGCGGCGCGGGGTGCCGGCGACCCGCCTCGGGGGTGCGCACGGACCGCTGGTGACGACCGTCCACGACCTCCTGCTCGCCCAGTACGGCGTGTGGCGGCACGGGCTGCCGGGCGGCTGGCCCACCCACTACGACGACGCGGACGCCCCGGGCACCCCCGCCTGGCAGGAGCGGCACACCTCGGTGCCGGCCGCCAAGTGCGTGAAGATCGCCCGGGAGTTCGCCCGGACCGCGGAGCGCTCCAAGGGCCGCTGCATGATCCTGATGGGCGCCGGCACCAACCACTGGTTCCACTCCGAGACCATCTACCGTGCCTTCCTGGCCCTGCTCCAGCTCACCGGCTGCCAGGGCCGCAACGGCGGTGGCTGGGCACACTACGTGGGCCAGGAGAAGTGCCGCCCGGTGACCGGCTGGGCCTGCCTGGCCTCGGCCGGCGACTGGTCCCGGCCGCCGCGCCAGATGACCGGCGCGGCCTACTGGTTCCTCAACACCGGCCAGTGGCGCTACGACCGGTTCGGTGCCGACGTCCTGGCCTCGCCGCTGGGCGAGGGCAGGTTCGCCGGGATGACCGGCACGGACTGCCTGGCCCTGTCGGCCCGTTCGGGCTGGATGCCGTCGTACCCGACCTTCGACCGCAATCCCCTGGAACTCGGCGCGGCGTCCGGGGACCCGGTTGCGAAGGCGGTGGCCGAACTCCGCGCGGGAACGCTGAAGTTCGCGTGCGAGGACCCGGACGCCCCGGAGAACTGGCCGCGCGTCCTGACCCTGTGGCGGGCCAACCTCCTCGGCTCCTCGGCGAAGGGCGCCGAGTACTTCACCAAGCAGCTCCTCGGCACCCACTCCTCCCTGCGCGCCGAGGAGGCGGGCCCGGAGCAGCGCCCCCGGGACGTGACCTGGCGGGAGGAGGCACCCGAGGGCAAGCTCGACCTGCTGGTCTCGCTGGACTTCCGGCAGACCTCCTCCACCCTGCTGTCGGACGTCCTGCTGCCCGCCGCCACCTGGTACGAGAAGCACGACCTGTCGTCGACCGACCTGCATCCGTACGTGCACTCCTTCACCCCGGCCGTGGACCCGCCTTGGCAGGCCCGCACCGACTTCGACGCCTTCAAGGCGCTCGCGGAGCGGCTGAGCGAGCTGTCCGTCGAGCATCTCGGGGTGCGCAGGGACCTGGTGGCGGTGCCGCTCCAGCACGACACCCCGGGCGAGACCGCCCAGCCCGGCGGGGTGGTGCGGGACTGGAAGCGCGGGGAGTGCGAGCCGGTGCCCGGTCAGACGATGCCGAACCTGGTGGTGGTCGAGCGGGACTACCCGGCGATCGGCGCCAAGTTCGCGGCACTCGGCCCGCTGGCGGAGCAACTGGGTATGCCCGCGAAGGGAATCACCCTCAGGCCGGATGAAGAGGTCACGCATCTGCGGGAGTTGAACGGAACCGGATATCGCGGCCGCCCCTCCCTCGACACGGCGGTGAAGGCGGCCAACGCCATCCTCGCGCTGTCCGGCACCACCAACGGCCGCCTCGCCACCCAGGGTTTCCGCACCCTGGAGCGGCGCACCGGGCAGGCGATGGCCCACCTGGCCGCCGAGCACGAGGGCAAGCGGGTCACGTACGCCGACACGCAGGCGGCGCCGGTTCCGGTGATCACCTCGCCGGAGTGGTCGGGCAGCGAGTCCGGCGGCCGCAGGTACACGGCGTTCACCCTGAACACCGAGCACCTCAAGCCCTGGCACACGCTCACCGGCCGCCAGCACTTCTTCCTCGACCACGACTGGATGCACGAGCTCGGCGAGGCGCTGCCGGTCTACCGGCCACCGCTGGACATGAACAAGCTCTTCGGCGAGCCGCGCCTGGGTCCGGACGGGCAACGGGAAGTGACGGTCCGCTACCTGACCCCGCACAGCAAGTGGTCGATCCACTCCGAGTACCAGGACAACCTGTTCATGCTCGCGCTCTCCCGGGGCGGCCAGAACATCTGGATGTCCCCGCAGGACGCGGAGGCGATCGGGGTCGGGGACAACGACTGGGTCGAGGCGGTCAACCGCAACGGCGTGGTGACGGCCCGGGCGGTCGTCTCGCACCGGATGCCGGCCGGCACGGTCTACCTGCACCATGCCCAGGAGCGCACGGTGGCCGTCCCGAAGACGGAGACCACCGGCATGCGCGGCGGCATCCACGACTCGCCGACCCGGCTGATCCTCAAGCCCTCGCACCTGATCGGCGGTTACGCCCAGCTGTCCTGGGCCTTCAACTACCTGGGCCCGACGGGCAACCAGCGCGACGAGGTGACGGTCGTCCGGCGCCGCGCCCAGGAGGTCGAGTACTGATGCGTCCCATGGCCCAGATCGCGATGGTCATGAACCTCGACAAGTGCATCGGCTGTCACACCTGTTCGGTCACCTGCAAGCAGGCGTGGACCAACCGGCGGGGCATGGAGCACGTCTGGTTCAACAACGTCGAGACCCGCCCGGGCCAGGGCTATCCGCGCCGCTACGAGGACCAGGAGAGGTGGCGCGGCGGCTGGGAGCTGAACCGGCGGGGCGCCCTGAAGCTGAAGGCGGGCGGCCGGCTGCACAAGCTCGCCGGGATCTTCGCCAACCCCAGGCTCCCGGAGATCAAGGACTACTACGAGCCCTGGACGTACGAGTACCGCAACCTCACCGACGCCCCGCTCGGCGACGACCACCCGGTGGCCCGCCCGGTCTCCCTGCGCGACGGCAAGCCGATGAAGATCGAGTGGTCGGCGAACCGGGACGACGACCTGGCCGGCGCCCCCGCCCACGGCGACCTGGACCCGATGGTCGAACGCGCCCGTCAACAGGCCTCGGACAAGGTGAGGTTCGAGTTCGAGCAGACCTTCATGTTCTACCTGCCGCGCATCTGCGAGCACTGTCTCAACCCGTCCTGCGTGGCCTCCTGTCCGTCCGGGGCGATGTACAAGCGGACCGAGGACGGCATCGTGCTGGTCGACCAGGACCGGTGCCGGGGCTGGCGGATGTGCGTGACCGGCTGCCCGTACAAGAAGGTCTACTTCAACCACACCACCGGCAAGGCCGAGAAGTGCACGCTGTGCTATCCGCGGATCGAGGCCGGCCTGCCCACGGTCTGCTCGGAGACCTGTGTGGGCCGGCTGCGCTACCTCGGGGTGGTCCTCTACGACGCCGACAAGGTGACGGCGGCGGCCGCGACCAAGGACGAGAAGGCGCTGTACGAGGCCCAGTTGGGTGTCTTCCTCGACCCCGAGGATCCGGCCGTGCGGCAGGCCTGCGCGGCGGCGGGCATCCCGGACGACTGGACGGAGGCGGCCCGCCGCTCCCCGGTCCACGCGCTGATCAGCAGGTACCGGGTGGCGCTGCCCCTGCACCCGGAGTACCGCACCCTGCCCATGGTCTGGTACATCCCGCCGCTGTCCCCCGTCGTGGACGCGCTCTCCGAGACCGGCCACGACGGCGAGGACGCCGACAACCTGTTCGCCGCGATCGACACCCTGCGCATCCCGCTCGCCTACCTGGCCGAGATGTTCGCCGCGGGCGACACCGCCCCGGTCCGCGCCTGTCTGGAGAAGCTCGCGGCGATGCGCTCCCACATGCGGGCGCTCAACCTGGGCGAGGAACCGGACCCGGCGATCGCCACCGCCGTCGGCATGCGGCCGAAGGAGATCGAGGCCATGTACCGGCTGCTGGCGATCGCCAAGTACGAGGACCGGTACGTGATCCCGACGGCGGCCGTCGGCGACGCCCGCCGCCTGGAGGAGTCCGCGCTGCCCGACGGATGCAGCCTCGACTTCGACGGCGGCCCCGGCATGGGCGGCGACGGCCCCTTCGGCCAGGACTCGGGGCGGAAACTGCTCCCTGTGGTGTCGGTGCAGAACTTCCACGGTCTGCGCAGACGGCAGACCGCCGACACTCCCGACGAGGCGAAGGAGGACTGATGCCCTCGGACGCGGTGTTCTACCAGGCGGCGGCGCTCTGTCTGACCTACCCGGACGACGATTTCATCACCCGGCTGCCGCTGCTGCGCGAAGCCGCCCCGCAACTGCGGGAGTTCACCGACCATGCGACGGTGACCCCACCGCAGGAGCTGGCCGCGCACTACGTGCAGGTCTTCGACTTCAAGAACCGGCACAGCCTCTACCTCAGCTGGTGGCTGGACGGCGACACCCGGCGCCGGGGCATGTCGCTGGTCAGGTTCCAGGACATCTACAAGGCGTACGGCATGGAGTTCACCGGCGAGGAGCTGCCGGACTTCCTGCCCGCCGTCCTGGAGTTCACGGCCCGCACCGGCAACACCGATTTGCTCACCGAGCACCGCGACTGCCTGGCACGGCTCCGGTGCCGGCTGACCGACTTCGGCACCCCGTACGCATCCGTCCTGGACGCGGTCTGCGCCACCCTGCCGACCGCACCGACCGGCGCACGCCGATGAGCACCCTCCTGTGGGGCGCCCTGCCCTACCTCGCCTTCGCCCTCCTGGTCACCGGCCTGGTCTGGCGCCACCGCTACGACAAGTACGGCTGGACCAGCCGCTCCTCCCAGGTCTACGAGTCGAGGCTGCTGGACATCGCCTCCCCCGTCTTCCACTACGGCATCCTGTTCGTCCTGGCCGGCCACCTCGCCGGCCTGTTCGTCCCGGCGTCCTGGACGCGGTCGCTCGGCGTCGGCGAGCACACGTACCACCTGTTCTCCCTCTACGGCGGCACGCTCACGGGCGTCCTCACGGTGGCCGGCCTCGCCCTCCTCCTCTTCCGCCGCCGCACCCGGGCCCCCGTCTTCCACGCCACCACGGCGAACGACAAGGCCATGTACCTGTTCCTGGTCGCCGCGATCGTGCTGGGCATGACCGCGAAGCTGACCCACGCCGCGGGCGACGGCTACGACTACCGCGCGACGATCGCCCCCTGGGCCCGCAGCCTGTTCACCCTCCGCCCGAACACCGCGCTCATGGCAGACGTCCCGGTCCTCTACCAGATCCACGCAGTCATCGGCATGCTCCTCATCGCACTGGTCCCCTACACCCGCCTGGTGCACATGTTCAGCGCGCCGGTCCAGTACCTGTTCCGCCCGTACGTGGTGTACCGATCCAGGGACCCGAGACAGCTGGGCCCCCGCCCGGAACGCCGGGGCTGGGAGACCACCCGCAACTGATCTCTTCCACCCGCAACCAGACTCTCTCCGCCCGGAACCAGACTCTCTCCGCAGACTTTTTCCCGCCGCAACGGCGATCGGCCACGACGGCGGAATCCGGCGGTGCCTCACCCACCCGAGCCCCTCTCGTCGTCCACGATCTCGGCGTCCACCACTCCCTCCTCCTCGGCCTCGGACGCCCGCGGTTCCTCGGCCGAACCGCCGGAGGCCGCGGCGTACATGGCCTGCCCCATCCGCTGACTCACGCTCGCCAGTTTCTCCACCCCCTGCCGTAGCTCGGCGGTGTCGGCGTTCCGCTCCAGCAGCTCCTTGAGCTCGGTGATCGCCGCCGCCACGTCGGCCTTCGTGCCGTCCGGCACCCGCTCCTCGTTCTCCCGGAGGAAGTTCTCGGTCTGGTAGACGAGTTGCTCGGCCTGGTTGCGGGTCTCCGCGGCCTCGCGCCGCTTGCGGTCCTCCTCGGCGTACTGCTCGGCCTCCCGCATCATGCGGTCGATGTCGTTCTTGGGCAGGGCGGAACCGCCGGTCACGGTCATCTTCTGCTCACGGCCGGTCGCCAGGTCCTTCGCCGAGACGTGCATGATCCCGTTCGCGTCGATGTCGAAGGCCACCTCGATCTGGGGCACCCCGCGCGGTGCCGGCGGCAGACCGGTGAGGTCGAAGACGCCCAGCTTCTTGTTGTACGCGGCGATCTCCCGCTCGCCCTGGTAGACCTGGATCCCCACCGAGGGCTGGTTGTCGGCCGCCGTCGTGAAGATCTCCGAACGCCGGGTCGGAATCGTGGTGTTGCGCTCGATGAGCTTGGTCATGATGCCGCCCTTGGTCTCGATGCCCAGGGACAGCGGGGTGACGTCGAGCAGCAGCACGTCCTTCACGTCACCGCGGATGACACCCGCCTGGAGGGCGGCGCCGACCGCGACCACCTCGTCCGGGTTGACGCCCTTGTGCGGGTCCTTGCCGGTGAGTTCACGGACCAGGTCGGTGACGGCGGGCATCCGGGTCGAGCCGCCGACCAGGATGACGTGGTCGATCGCCGACAGCCGCACGCCCGCGTCCTTGACGGCCTGATGGAAGGGCTTCTTGCAGCGGTCCAGCAGGTCGGCGGTGAGCTCCTGGAACTGAGCTCGCGTCAGCTTCTCCTCCAGATGCAGCGGCCCCTCCGCGGAGGCGGTGATGTACGGCAGGTTGATGGACGTCTCCGTCGACGACGACAGCTCGATCTTCGCCTTCTCGGCACCCTCGCGCAGCCGCTGCACCGCCATCTTGTCGTTGCTCAGGTCGATGCCGTACTGCCCCTTGAACCGCTGCACCAGATGCTCGACGATCCGCTGGTCCCAGTCGTCGCCGCCCAGCAGCGTGTCGCCGTTGGTGGCCTTGACCTCGATCACGCCGTCGCCGATCTCCAGGAGGGACACATCGAAGGTGCCGCCCCCCAGGTCGAAGACGAGGACCGTCTGCTCCTCGCCCCGGTCCAGGCCGTAGGCCAGCGCGGCGGCGGTCGGCTCGTTGATGATCCGCAGCACCTTCAGGCCGGCGATCTCCCCGGCCTCCTTGGTGGCCTGCCGCTGGGCGTCGTCGAAGTACGCGGGTACGGTGATCACCGCGTCGGTGACGTCCTCACCGAGGTAGGCCTCGGTGTCCCGCTTGAGCTTCTGGAGCACCCGAGCCGACAGCTCCTGAGCCCGGAACCGGGTGCCGTCGACGCTCCCGCTCTCCGGGAACCGCCAGGCCGCGTCGCCCATGTGCCGTTTCACCGAGCGCGCGGTGCGGTCCACGTTGGTCACCGCCTGCCGCTTGGCGACCTCGCCGACCAGCACCTCGCCGTTCTTCGCGAAGGCCACCACCGACGGGGTGGTGCGCGCCCCCTCGGCGTTGGCGACGACGGTGGGCTCACCGCCCTCCAGCAGGGCCACCACCGAGTTCGTCGTACCGAGGTCGATACCGACCGCACGTGCCATGTCCGTCCCCTTTCCGCTCGGGCGCTTCCTCGACTCCAGCACAAAACTTGAGCGAGCCGTTGTCAATGCCGCCGGCCCCGTAAACGACGATGCCGCGCCCCCCGGGGAGAGGGGCGCGGCATCGCGGCGGGTACGACGCTCAGGCGAGCTTCGCGTCCAGGGTGATGGTGGTGCCGGTCAGGGCCTGGCTGACCGGGCAGTTCTTCTTGGCGTCCTCGGCGGCGGCGACGAAGCCGTCCTGGTCCAGGCCGGGGACGGTGCCCTCGACGGTCAGGTGGATGCCGGTGATGCCGGTGCCCGGCTGGAAGGTGACGTCGGCGTTGGTGACCAGCTTGGTGGGCGGGGTGCCGGCACCGGTCAGGGCGTGCGACAGCGCCATGGAGAAGCAGCTGGAGTGGGCGGCGGCGATCAGCTCCTCGGGGCTGGTCTTGCCGTTCGCCTCCTGGGAGCGCGAGGCCCACGTGACGGGCTGCTCGCCGATACCGGAGGAGTCGAAGGTGATGACACCGTTCCCCTCGGTCAGGCTGCCTTCCCAGACGGTGTGTGCGGTGCGCGTGGTGGCCACGGTTGTTCCTTTCGGCGATGAAGGCGAATGAACCGGTTCGCTTGCCCCCATCCGATCACATCCGGGCTCAGCGCACCCGGAAGACTGGCCCTCCGAACTCACCGCACCCGGAAGACAGGCCCCCTTGCACTGAAGGGCAGGCGGGCGCCCTCGGGAATCAGATAGGCGTGCTCCCTGCGGACCCGCAGGACGTCGCACCAGCCGTCGGTGATCACCAGGACCGGGGCGGTGGGCGGGAAGTCGTCCGCGCGCTGCAGGAGGTCGATGCCGGGCTGGAGGACGGTGCCGCCGCGGCCGTGCACCCGGACCCGGCCGGCGATCTCGGTGGTCGGAAGGTAGCCGGCGTCGTGCGGGGCCGCGTCGCAGAAGACGACGCGTGCGGCCGGTACGTCCCGGGCCTCGGCGTAGGAGGCGATCGCGCCGAGGGCCTTGCCGAGCAGGGTGCGGTCCATGGAGCCGGAGGTGTCGAGGACCACGCCGAAGGTGCAGCGGGCGACCTCCTCGGGCGGGAAGTACCGGCCGGCGCGCGGGATGTCCGGGGTGGAGGACTGCCGGCGCGAGGGGCGGGCGTACGACCGTACGGCCTCCGGGCGCGGCACGAACTCGTCGAACCAGCGGGCCAGCCGGGCGTCCCAGGGCAGCGGCGGATGGCTGAGCGCGCGGATCTCCTCGACCAGGCCACCGGGCAGCAGGCCCCGGTCCTGCGTCTGGTGCAGGTCGAGCCCCTGGGACAGTCCCCGGCGGTAGAACTCGTCGAGGTCGACGTAGGCACCGGGCGGCCTGATCGGCGCGCCCAGCACGTCACCGCGCCCCTTGCCGCGCAGCGTGGCGAGCCGCCGCATCCGCCTCAGGTCGACGGCGATCCGGTCGTACACCTCCTCGGCCGACAGGCCCTTCAACTCGGCGTCGTACAGCAGCCCTTCGGGCATCTCACCGACGCGCATCTCGACCAGCCAGCCGTTGATGACGTAGTCGCAGGCGATGTTGAAGAGGTAGGGGTCGCGGGCGCCGAGGCGGTCGCCGTGGCGCAGGGCGGCGTGCAGCATCTCGTGGGCGAGGACGAACCGCCACTCCTCGTCGTCCATCGTCCGCAGCGGGTTGACGTAGATCTCGCCGGCCTCGGGGTCGACGGCGGCGACCGCGATGTCGTGGGCGCGGGCCAGTTCGGCGTCGGCGACCAGTTTGATGCCGGCCGCGATGCCGCCGAGCAGCGGGTAGGAGGAGATGAACCAGCTCAGCGCCTTTTCCCAGGGGCGCAGCGGGGTGGGCGGGCCCGACATGGAGGTGCGGCGGCCGCCGGCCAGGTCCATCGCCCGGGACATGGTGCGGGTCAGCGCGTGCGCGAACCCCACCTGCCAGTCGGGGACCTGACCGGCCCACTGGTTCCAGGAGAGCAGGAGCTGGTCGGGCTCCCCGCCGCTCGTCCCGCCGCGTTCGTACGCGGCCGGGACACCGCCGGTCCGGCGCCAGCCGGCGGCGAGCCGTTCCTCGTCGCCCTCCGGATAGGAGGCGGGCAGGTGGTCGGGGGCTTCGCCGACCGGGAAGGTCTGCAGGAAGCGGTTGACGACGGTGCAGCGGGCGGCGAGGTCGTAGCGATCGGGCTGGGTGCGCGGCCCGGTGGCGGCCGGGAGATGGCCGAAGCCGAGATGGATGGTGCAGTGCGCCAACGCCCAGGCCCACTCGGCGGGTTCGGCCCGCCGAGTGGCGTGCGCGTGCAGCACCCCGTCGGAGTCCGCACGCACCAGCCCCTCCCGGGGCGCGAGTTCACACTTCTCGTGCCGGCAGATCGTGAACTCCACCGCCCGCAGCGCGGGGTTGGCACGCAACAGCTCGACACCGGCCGCGAAGTTCTCGGCGGCGGGGTCCTGCTTCTTGCGAGGGGCGGCGGCCCGGCTCATCGCCGGGCCTCCACCAGCCGGGGCATGTCCCGGGCCGCCTCGATCAGGAACCAGGCGGGCAGGACCGGGTTGCCGTCGGCGTCGGAGGCGATGACGGTCTGAGCGACCTCGACGGAGATCTCGGCGAGCTGCACCAGCAGCGACTTGGCGCGGTACGCGGTCTGCCGGCCGTTCGCCGACATGTGCTCCTTGTCGGCGGGCAGTTCCTTGACCAGCCGCCCCCGGAACGACTCGGCGAGGTAGTACAGCAGGTCGCGGTCCTCGATGCGGGGCGGCCAGCCTGCGTCCCCCTTCAGGATCGCCTCGATCCCGAACCGGCTGCGCACGATCTTGACGTATCCGCAGAAGGCGGTGGCGTGGGCGGGTGTCAGCGTGCCGTGCGCGAGGACCTTCAGCGTCTCCTCGTCCAGGTCGTGCCCGAAGGAGTGCAGGGCGTCGGAGAGCATGTGCCAGGAGCGCGGGGTGGAGAACGGCTCCTCGGTCTTCGGCGGCTTGGACCACAGGTGGTCGGGCCGGTCGGTGAGGTGGTCCAGGATCCACGGGTGGATTCCGTTGCTCGCGGCCCAGGCGAGCCAGTCGTGCGCGGAGGCCTCCAGATGGACGTGGGCCAGCCGGTTGACGAGCGCGGAGGCGATGGGCCGGGCGAGGGCGTTGTCGGTGGCCCGGTTGCCGGCGCCGATCACGATCGACCCCTTGGGCAGCTCGTAGTTGCCGATGCGCCGGTCGAGGATCAGCGAGTAGAACGCCTTCTGCACATCGGGCGTGGCCGCGTTCAGCTCGTCCAGGAACAGGCAGTACGGCTCGTCCCGGGCGATCGACTCGGGCGGACAGAAGACGGACCGCCCGTCCCGGATCTGCGGAACACCGATGAGATCCTCGGGAGCGAGCTGGGTCCCGAGCAGACTCACGCACTCCAACCCGAGCGACTCGGCGAACTCCCGCACCAGCGAGGACTTCCCGATCCCGGGCGCCCCCCAGATGAACACGGGCCGCACGGTGGCGAGCCCGAGGAGGAGTTCGGGTATGCGGGAGGGGGTGACGGATACGGCTGCCTGCAAGAGGCTGCTCCTTGGGGGTGTTCGAGAGGCTTGCGACCCGAACAGTGTGAGCCGGGGCCACGACGAACGCAGCTGAATTTCCAGGAGCCTCGCCTGCAGCGCCCCTTCAGGGGCGCGGGGAACTGCGCGACCAGCCCCCACCCACCCGCACCCAACCGACTACGCGGCCCTCTCCCCCTCCGCAGACAAGGGAACCTGCGGCCCATCCGCCTCCCGAACCCACCGCCGCAGCACCCGATGCACAGCCTCAGCCCCGACGAGGTCCTGACCGCTCTCGACCGGCGCGGAGAGGTCGACCGGCGACAACAGGAACGGCCGCCCCTGCGCACCCCCCAACCCCCCGTGCGACCCGATCTGCTCCTCGAACGCGAGCACCTCGCCGCTCTCCGGGTCGTACCACGAGTTCACCATGATGTCGGCGGTGTGCGGAAAGGAGTGCGTCCGCCGCACGGCATCGGCGGCGCCCGCCCCGAACACGGCCAGCGGCCCCGCAGGGCCGTCGAGCCGGTCGAGCGGGATCTCCGCGCCGTACGCGCCGAGCACCACCCCGCCGTGCTCCTCGCTGCGGACGAGCAGGAACCCGATGCCGGGATGGTTGGCGAGGGTGGTGAGCAGCGCCGGATGGCGGGCGTCCAGCTCCTCCTTGGTCATGCGGTGCGGCACGTCCGGGAAGGAGATCAGGCCGAGGTTGCCGGAGGCGAGCACGATCGGCTCCGAGCGCCGGGCCGGCCGGTGCTTCTCGCCCCGCTCCTCGACCGGCCTGCGCAGCGCCGCGCGGACGGCGGCCCGCGCCTCCGTACCGCTGTGCGTGCGCTCGGCGCGACGCGGCACGGGCAGTCCGCAGCCGGCCCGGACCAGATCGCCGAGGGTGAGGCCGTAGCGGGTGTGGAAGGTCTCGCCGGGGCTCTGGCCGTGGTCGGAGAGGACGACGATCCGGTACTGCCGGGGGGCGTGTTCGGCGACCTTCTCGATCAGCGCGAGGGCACGGTCCAGGCGTTGCAGCACCTTCTCGGCGTCACGGCTGTGCGGGCCGGAGTGGTGGGCGACCTCGTCGTAGGCGACCAGGTCGGCGTAGACGGCGCTGCGGCCGACGAGCAGGTCGCCGATGACCGCGGCGACGACGACGTCCCGTTCGACGACGGTCGCGAAGGCACGGACGAAGGGGTAGAGGCCGCCTCGTTTGACGCGCGGGCGCTGCTTGCGGAGCCGGGCCGTGGTGGACTGGCCGATCTCGCGGGCGACCTCGGCGAAGAAGGAGAGTGCGGTACGGACGGCGTTGGCGGGGTCCGCGAAGTACGCGAAGTAACCGGCGCGGGAACGGTTCTCCCGGCCCCGGCGGCGGGTGGCTATCGACAGGACCAGGGCCTGTTCGTCGGCGCCGCCGCTGAAGAGGTTGCCGCGGCTGGCGCCGTCCAGGGTGAGCAGCCCCCCGTCGGCGGTGCGCTCGATCGCCCGGCGCTGGAGCTCGGCGGCGCTGGTCGGCCGGTTGCAGACCATCACCTCGCGGCTGTCCTTCTCGTACCAGCGGAAGGCGGGGACGTCGAAATTGGAGCCGTGCAGGATGCCGAGCTGGCTGGCGCCGGTCTGGCTGGACCAGTCGGTGCGCCAGGGGGTGAGCCGGTGCGTGGGCCGGCCGGTGGGCTGCGCTTCCGCCGCGCCCAGCCAGCCGGCGACGGTCGGCATCAGGCCCTTGGCGACGGCGGCGGTCAGGACGTCGTGGCCGACGCCGTCGAGCTGGAGGAAGACGGTGCCTGGGGTGGCCCGGCAGGGCGGGTGGGATCTGCGGCGGCGGGTGGCGAGGCGGGAGAGCCGGCGGCGGTAGGCGTCGTCGTCGCGGACGGCGAGGGCACCGCCGGTGGCGGAGGCGACGGCGGACATCACGGCGGCCACGATCACAGCGGTCTCCGGCGCGGCCTCGCTCTGCCCGGAGGGGTTGATGCGCAGGGCGACGAGGAGGAGGGAGCCGTTGAGGAAGAAGACGAGCAGGCCGAGGACGAGGGCGGGCACGAGCAGCAGGAGCCGTACCAGGAGGGGCCAGACGACGGCCGAGAGCACACCGAAGGCGCCCGCGCCGAGGGCGGCGGTCATGGCGATCCGAGTGGCGCTGTCACCGTCGGGGGACTGGAGCTGGAAGTCGGGCAGGAGGCCGGCGAGGACCAGCATGGTGACGGTGGACACCGCCCACACCGTGATGCTCCGCCCGACCTGACTGACGACCCGCCGCCACCGCACGCCCCACCGACCTCACGTCCGCGACCCGCGCCGGCCGCGGGTCTGCCGCCGCCCACACTGTCACACGGCTGTGCGTCGGATACGCATGAGCGCCGATCAGCGCGGGGACAGGGGGCCTACCTGCCGTCGTAGCCCGCCGTCGGCATCGACAGGCGGCGGTGGACCATGGCCTTCATCCGGGCGTCGTAGCGGGGTTCGGCGCGGCCCACGGTCTCCACCCGGACCCCGCGTCTGGCGCACTCCGCCATGAAGTCCTCGACCGACGAGAGCGCGCTCTCCAGGACCCGTCTGCTCGGAGCGACGAAGACGTCGAGGCCGGGCCGGACGCCCGCCCACAGGGCGCTGTGGTCGTGGCGCAGGCCGCGGACCAGGAGTTCGCGGGCGATGACGTATCCGTGTTCCACCGCCCAGCGCGCGCACATCGCGTGCTGGCTGCGCGAGTCGACCAGGAAGGGGTCGATCTCCAGCTCCTCCAGGGGCGTCAGACTCGCGATCGCGGTCACCCGCAGCGGCACGAGCCCGACGGAGGCACCCCGCACCTGTCCCATGGCGTCCCCCTCACCTCCGGGTTTCGCCGCCGACCCTACTCCTGCACGTACGCTTCGGGGAGTCGCGCGAAGGAGGCAAAGAAGTGCCGGTGGAGATCACCTGGTGGGGTCACGCCACCTGCACGATCGAGGATTCGGGCGTACGTGTGCTCACCGATCCGCTGTTCGCGCGCCGGCTCGCGCATCTGCGGCGCCGCCGGGGTGCCCCGCCGCCGTCCGAGGCCCGCCGCGCGGACCTCGTACTCGTCTCCCACCTGCACGCGGACCATCTGCACGTCCCCTCGCTCGCCGGGCTCGCCCCGGGCACGCGCCTGCTCGTGCCCCGGGGCGCACCACGGGCGGTGCCCGCGCTCCGCAGGCTCCGTCAGCTGCGGATCACCGAGGTGGGAGTGGGGGACGAGATAGCCGTCGGCCCCCTCGTCGTACGGGCCGTACCCGCGCGCCACGACGGCCGCCGGCTGCCGGTCGGTCCGCACCGCTCCCCCGCGCTCGGATACGTCGTCGAGGGCGCGGCACGGACGTACTTCGCCGGGGACACCGGGCTGTTCGACGAGATGGCCGAGGCGGTCGGGCCGGTGGACGTGGCCCTGCTGCCGGTCGGCGGGTGGGGGCCGCACCTCGGCGAGGGCCATCTGGACGCGGGCCGGGCGGCGCGGGCGCTGGCGCTGCTGTCGCCGCGCAGTGCGGTGCCGGTGCACTACGGGACGTACTGGCCGATCGGCATGGACGCGGTGCGCCCGCACGAATTCCATGCGCCGGGCGAGGAGTTCGTGCGCCTCGCCGCCGAGTACGCGCCGCAGGTGGCGGTGCACCGGCTCGGTCACGGGGAGAGCGTGCGGCTGGAGGTCGCACGGTGAGACTGCTGGTGGTCATGGCGGCCGCCGCCGGCTCCACGGCGGCGACCTCCACCTCTACCGAGTCCACGCAGCAGGCGATCGGGTATCCGACGCTGTTCCTGCTGGTGCTGATCGGGGCGTTGGTGCCGGTGGTGCCGACGGGGGCGCTGGTGAGTTCGGCGGCGGTGGTGGCGTTCCATCAGACGGCGCCGTTCGCGCTGGCGCTGGTGTTCGTGACGGCGTCGCTGGCGGCGTTCCTGGGGGATGCGGCGCTGTACTGGCTGGGGCGGCGGGGGCTGCGGTCGAAGAACGGGTCGCGGTGGCTGGCGGCGATCCGGGCGCGGGCGCCGGAGGAGCGGTTGTCGCAGGCGCAAGGGAAGCTGGCCGAGCATGGGGTTGCCGTGCTGGTGTTGTCCCGGCTGGTGCCGGCCGGGCGCATCCCGGTGATGCTGGCCTGTCTGCTGGCCGACTGGCCGTTGCGGCGGTTCGCACGGGGGAATGCGCCGGCCTGTCTGGCGTGGGCGGTGACGTATCAGGTGATCGGGATTCTGGGCGGGTCGTTGTTTCCGGAGCCGTGGGAGGGGGTGGTGGCGGCGGTGGGGCTGACCGTGGTCATCAGTGTGGCGCCGAGTGTGGTGCGCAGGGTTCGGGGTGGTGCGGTGCGTGGCTGACTGCGGGTGAGTGGGGGCTGGTCGCGCAGTTCCCGCGCCCCTTACGGGGCGCTCCACTCCAGCACCTTTGAAGCGCCCACCGGCAGGTCCCAAAGGTCCTCCCGGTCCAGTCCCGCCTTCTCCCATGCCGCCCGTACCCGCGTCAGCGGCTCGAGGACCGGCTCCGCGGAAAGAATGAAGGTCCCCCAGTGCATGGGGGCCATCCGCCTCGCGCCCAGGTCCTGGGTCGCCCGGACCGCCTCCTCCGGGTCGAGGTGGACGTCGCTGAGCCACCAGCGGGGGTCGTAGGCGCCGATGGGTATCAGGGCGACGTCGATACCCGGGTAGCGGCGGCCGATGCGGGAGAACCAGTGGCCGTAGCCCGTGTCGCCGGCGAAGTAGACGCGTCCGCCGTCGGGCGCGGTCAGGACCCAGCCGCCCCAGAGGCTGTGGCAGGCGTCGGTGAGGGTGCGCTTGGACCAGTGGTGGGCGGGGACGAAGTCGAAGCGGACCCCGGACAGTCGCGCCGCCTCCCACCAGTCCAGCTCGGTGACGGTGGTGAACCGGCGGCGCCGGAACCAGCGGCCGAGGCCGGCCGGCACGAACACCGGGGTGTCGCGCGGGAGACGGCGCAGGGTGGGGGCGTCCAGGTGGTCGTAGTGGTTGTGGCTGATGACGACCGCGTCGACGCGCGGCAGGGTCTCCCAGGGGACGCCGACCGGAGTGACGCGGGCGGGGGTGCCGAGGATACGGCGGGACCAGACCGGGTCGGTGAGGACGGTCAGACCGCCGATCCGGACGACCCAACTGGCGTGTCCCGCCCAGGTGACGGAGACCGTGTCGACGTCCGCGCGGGGCAACGGGCCGGGTTCGTAGGGCAGCCGGCGGACGTCGGCGAGGCCCTCGCGGCCGGGGCGGACGGAGCCCTCGCGGGCGAAGCGGGCCATCGCCTTGAGGCCGGGCAGCGGGGCGGTCAGGCGGTCGTGGAAGGTCCGCGGCCAGACCCGGAGTTCGCCCAGCGGACGGGGTTCGGCGAGCGGCGGGAACGGCGGCGCGGAGGCCCGGGTACCGGCTTCTCCGGTCGTCGTAGCAGGCGTCGTGAGGGCAGGCGTCGTGGGGGCAGGCGTCGTGGGGGCAGTCGTCGTCGCGGGTCCTGGCTCATGCGTCTGCTGCGTCATCGAGGAGGCTCCCATCGCTGAACGTCGTCGCGGAGATCGTCGAGTACCGATCTCAAGGACATCAACGCGCGTTGCACGTGTGGCAGTTCCAACGGTGTGGGTGACGTGAGGCATTCCAGGCGTTCCGCGTCGGTGCCGCCCAGCAGCGACCCGGTGGCGAACCGGACGCGCAGCGCGCCGAGGTCGTCGCCGAAGCGGTGGCCGCCGGGTGCGGGCAGGCCGAGCCGGGCGGTGAGGAAGTCCTCCAACTCCTGCGCGTCGCCGACCCCGTGGGCGCCGAGCGCGGCGCGCAGCGGCTCTAGGTCGGCGTACAGGTGACGGCCGGCCTGCGGGGGCCGGGCCAGGGCGCCGCCGGCGACGACCGCGGTGTGCACGGCGGCGGCCACGCGCGCGTGCAGCCGTACGACGGCCTCCCGGCGGGCGGTGACGGGTGCGGGTTCGTCGAGCGCGTGGCCCGCGGCGGCCGCGACCGGTCCGGCGAGGCGGGCGCCCAGCGCCGTGAGGATGTCGAGCACGCGTGCGTGCAGGGCCGTGCCGGTGGCGCCCTCCGGGAACCGGGCGACGGCGGCGGGCCAGCCGGCCGGCAGCAGGGCACCGGCCAGGTCGGTGACGACGGTGACCCGGTCCGGGAGCATCTCGGCGGGGCTGAGCAGCACGGTGGCGTCGGGGGCGTGCAGGGTGTCGCGCCAGGTCTCGTCGCTGACCAGGTGCAGACCCGCGGCGGTCGCGGCCTCCACGGTCTCGTGCAGCAGTTCGGGCGGGGCGACGGTGGCGGTGGGGTCGTCGGCGACGGAAAGCACGAGCAGCCGGGGGTCGCCGCCCTCGTCCCGGATCCGGCGCACGGTCTCCAGCAGCGCGTACGGGTCGGGCGCGCCTCCGGACTCGGCGGGGGTGGCCACGTGGAAGACGGGCCGGCCGAGGACTCTGGCGTACGGCGCCCACCAGGCGGCGCAGGGACGCGGCACCAGGATGTCGCCGCCGAGCGCGGCGGTGAGCGCCAGCAGCAGGGCGGGGGCGCCGGGGCCTGCGGTCACCCGGCCGGGCGGGACGGGCAGGCCGCGGCGTTCCCAGTAGCCGCAGGCCGCGTCCAGCAGCGCCGGTCCGCCGCCGACGGGCTCCTCCGCGCCCCGGTCCGCGGCGGCGGCCAGTGCGGCGGCGAGCTCGGGCAGCACGGGCAGCCCGTCGTCGGGCAGGGGTGGCCCGTAGCGGACGGGCCCGTGGCCTTCGGGCGACGCCGTTGCGCTCTCCTCCGGGGTGGCGCCGCTCGCCGGTCCGTGGCCCGCGGGATCCGTCCGCCGCATGTCGTCCGCCTCCGCGCAGTCCGTGGTGCCGTGTGCTGTCCGGTCCGGGCCGTGCTCCGCCGTCGGGTCGTGCGTACGGTGCCGGGTATGGGTACGGCGCCGGGTCGTGTGTACGGTGCCGGGTCGTGTGTACGGTGCCGGAGTGGTCGCTCCGGGGTACCCGGTGCCGGCCCGGTCACCCGCCCGCGCCGAACCGCCTGCCCCACAGCCGGTACACGGCGCCGCAGCAGGCGGCCGCGATCAGCATCGCGCCCGCGACCAGCGCCGGTACGGACGTGTTGTAGGTGCCCCCGTCCCCTGCCTCCACCCCGTGCTGCACACCCGCCACGGCACACGAGCCGTCACCGCCGCGCGCCCCGCCGCACTCCTGCCGGTCGTCGCCGCCACCGCACGACTGCTGTCCCCCTGAACAGGGGGGCCGCTCACCGTTCCCTCGGGGAACGTCACCGTCCCCGCGGGAGGCCGTTCCGTCGTCGCCCCGGGAGGCCGTTCCGTCGTCCCCGCGAGCCGCGGTGCCCTCGTCACCGTGAGGGGCCGGGTCCGTGCCCTCGTCGCCGTGGCCGAACATGCCGTCGTCCCCGCGCGAGGTCAATCCGTCGTCCCCGCCGGTGATCACCCCGGCGTCCCCGTCAGGAGCTGTTCCCCCGCCGCCCTGGAACACCGTGCCGCCGTCTCCCACGGAAGCCGTGCCGCCGTCGGCCGGGGCGACCGCGAGGTGCGCGCTCCAAGGCCGTGCCTGTGCTCCGCTCGCCGCCGGGCAGGTCCCGTCGACGGTGCGGGTGCCGTCGTGCCCGGCGCCCGCCGTGCCCCCGAGCGCGTCTCCCGCCGCCCCGTCCCCCTCCGCGTAGTTCGCCGTCCTGTCCCCGGAGACGACCTGCGCTGTGCCCCGGTAGAGGAGCCCGCCGCCCTGCTCGACCCTGGCCAGCCGCACGGTGCGCCCGGCGAACGCCGACGACGTGGCGTCGATGGCCGAGGGCGCCTGCCCGCTCCCCGCGCCGCCGGCCTTCTCGCAGGTCACGGAGACGACGACGGTGGTGCCGGGACGGGCGCTGCCGGGGCTGACCTCGGCGGCGGGGCCGGTGGCCGCGACGGCCGTACCGGTGGCGCCGAACGCGGCACCCGCCAGGACGGCGACGGACAGGGTGCGAACGGTGCGGCGCATGGGAGGAGCTCCTTGCACGGACGACTCGGAGGCACGGGGCCCGTACCCCCGCAGCCATCACAGCCCGCCGCACGCCGCACCGCGCGCGGCCGGACCCCATTCGCGGGACACGCGCCCCCTTTCGGGTGACAGCACGCGCCGGTTCCGGCGTGTCGGGCACGAGCCGGTGCTGGGGTCGACGGAGCCGGGGCGGATCCAGGCTTTCGATCACCTGGACAAGGCGGAGACCTTTCCGGTGGACGAGGTGGTCGGCGAGACGTCGGCGGACTCGTTCGGGGCGCTCGTGCTGCCGGGCGGGGTCGCCCATCCGGACTTCCTGCGGATGGACGGGAAGGCCGTCGCGTCCGTGAGGGGCTCGACATCCACAACGCGGGCGGCACCTGGGTCGACGAGCAGGTCAAGGTCTGCGACGGCGGCCCGAACAAGCTGGTCACCAGTCGTAGGCCGGACGATCTCAAGGCGTTCTGCGCGGCCTTCCTCGACGTCTTCGCCGAGTCCGGGGCGGCGGTCTGAGGCTCAGCCCGCGGAGGCGCCCGGGGTCGCGGTCTCGGCGCAGTTCCGCTCGCGGGCACCCTCGCGGGTGCGGCCGGAGGCGACGCGACGGCGCGGATTGCGTCGCAGGTACTCGCCCTCCAGCTGCGCCATGCGCTCGTTGTGGGCCCGCAGCGCGTCGTTCGAGCCGTACAGCAGGGTGTCGTGGCGCGTCCGGTGGATGTTCTCCAGCTCCTTCATGAGCTGCTGGTCGTCCAGCCGGCTGGGGTCGACTCCGGTCATGGTGGTACCCCGCTCGTCGTGTGGGTCCCGGCGGTCCGGATTCCTGCCTCCACTGTACGAACATCCGGGCGGGCGGGCCTCTCTACCGCGCCTGCCTACCGCGCCCGCTCCACCCGGCGCTCGTCCCACACCGGCTCCGGGGTCTCACGGACCCGGCCGTCGCTGCCGAAGACCAGGTAGCGGTCGAAGGAGCGGGCGAACCAGCGGTCGTGGGTGACGGCGAGCACCGTTCCGTCGAACGCCTCCAGACCCTCCTGGAGAGCCTCGGCGGACTCCAGGTCGAGGTTGTCCGTCGGCTCGTCCAGGAGCAGTGCCGTTACACCCTGTAGCTCCAGCAGGAGGATCTGGAACCGGGCCTGCTGGCCGCCCGACAGCCGATCGAAGTTCTGTTCGGACTGCTGGGTGAGTTCGTAGCGGCGCAGCCGGGACATCGCCGCGCCACGGTCCTGGGAGTGCTCCGTCCACAGGATGTCCAGCAGGGTGCGGCCCTCCAGTTCGGGGTGCGCGTGGGTCTGGGCGAAGTGCCCGGGCACCACCCGCGCGCCCAGCTTCCACTGCCCCGTGTGCGCCACGTCCTCGCCGGCCAGCAGCCGCAGGAAGTGCGACTTGCCGGAGCCGTTGGAGCCGAGGACGGCGACCCGCTCGCCGTAGAAGACCTCCAGGTCGAACGGCTTCATCAGGCCGGTGAGTTCGAGCTGCGCGCAGGTGACGGCGCGTACGCCGGTGCGGCCGCCCTTGATGCGCATCCTGATGTCCTGCTCGCGCGGCGGCTCGGGCGGCGGGCCGGCCTCCTCGAACTTGCGCAGCCGGGTCTGGGCGGCCGCGTACCGGGACGCCAGTTCATGGGAGATCGAGGCGGCCTGGCGGAGGTTCAGCACCAGCTTCTTCAGCTGGGCGTGCTTCTCGTCCCAGCGGCGGCGCAACTCCTCGAAGCGGGCGAAGCGTTCGCGCCGGGCCTCGTGGTAGGTGGCGAAGCCGCCGCCGTGCACCCAGGCGTCGGCGCCGGTCGGCGAGGGCTCCACGGAGATGATCTTCTCGGCGGAGCGAGCGAGGAGTTCGCGGTCGTGGGAGACGAACAAAACCGTCTTGCGGGTGTCCTTCAGCTGCTGTTCCAGCCAGCGCTTGCCGGGCACGTCGAGGTAGTTGTCCGGCTCGTCGAGCAGCAGCACCTCGTCGGTGCCCCGGAACAGCGCCTCCAGCACCAGCCGCTTCTGCTCGCCGCCGGAGAGGGTGCGCACCTGCCGCCACTGGGCCTTCTCGTACGGCACCCCGAGCGCGGCCGTGGTGCACATGTCCCAGAGCGTCTCGTGCTCGTACCCGCGCACCTCGGCCCAGTCGGCGAGGGCCTGCGCGTACCGCAGCTGGGCCGCCTCGTCGTCGACGGTCATGAGGGCGTGCTCGGCCTTGTCGACGGCCTGCGCGGCCTGCCGGATCCCGGGCGGTGCGACGGAGACCAGCAGGTCACGCACGGTCGTCTCGTCCCGTACGGAGCCCACGAACTGGCGCATCACCCCGAGACCGCCGCTCACGGCCACGGTGCCGCCGTGCGGCTTCAGCTCGCCGGAGATCAGGCGCAGGAGCGTGGTCTTGCCGGCGCCGTTGGGCCCGACGAGGGCGACGGCGGCCCCCTCGCCCACCCGGAACGACACATCGCCGAGCAGCGCCCTCCCGTCGGGGAGGTAGTACTCGAGGTGTGCGGCTTCCAGATGTCCCATGGTGAGGGATTCTGCGGGGCACCCCCGACCTGGGGCAAACCGTTATCTGGCCGGGTGCGGGCCGGTGGGGGCTGGTCGCGCAGTTCCCCGCGCCCCTTTGGGGCGCGTTACGGCAGCGCCCCTTCAGGGGCGCGGGGAACTGCGCGAGCAACCACGACGTACCCGCACCCGAAATCCCTCGGCCCCCCTACTCCACCGGCTCCCCCGTAGGCCCGCTCGCCCCCGCCGGCTCCACCACCGCCCCCTCCCAGGACAGCGCCTTCCAGCCGTCGGCCGGGGAGCCCTCCAGGATCACCACACCGGTGTTCTCGAGGGGGCGGGAGGCGGCGTAGGGGACGTCGACGTTGTCGGCGCGGGCCGACGTCCAGAGGCGGATCGCGGCGCCGTGGCTGATCATGGCGACCGTCCCGGCGCCGCTCGCCGCGGCCTCGGCGATCACGGCGTCGTAGCGGCCCAGCACCTCGTCCCCGCTCTCCCCGCCGGGCATGCGCAGCGCGGTGTCCCCGGCCGCCCAGGCGAACACGGTCCGCATGTACTCCTGGCCCCGCTCGGAGTGGCCGGGCAGCAGCTCCAGGTCGCCGGCGGACACCTCCCGGATGCCGTCGCGGACGACCGGGTCGAGGCCGCGGGCGGCGGCCAGCGGGGCGGCGGTGAGCCGGGTGCGGGTGAGGGTGGAGACGTAGAGGGCCTCGATGTCCTCGTCGGCGAGAGCCCCGGGAAGGGCCGCCGCCTGCTGCTCGCCGAGGGCGGTCAGACCGGGACCCGGTACGGCGGTGTCGAGCAGGAAGTCGACGTTGGTCGGGGTCTGCCCGTGACGTATGAGGAGCAGGCGCATCCAGGTTCCTCTCACTCGACCGCACCGCGTGCCGGCAGGAAAGTGCCACTTCAGGGTAACCGCACCCGCATGAGCCCAGATTTCGACCTGACCGTCCCGAAGCCCGGCCGGCACGCCCTGCGCGACCGGCTCCTCGCCCTCGACAGCCGGCTGTTCGAGATCGCCGCCGAGCGGAACTGGCCGTTCGCCGAGCCGGTGCTGCCCCGGCTGAGCCGGAGCGCCAACCACGGGGTGCTGTGGTTCGCGGCGGCCGCCGCGGTGGCCGCGACCCGCACACCCCGGGCCCGCCGGGCCGCCGCCCGCGGTCTGGCCTCCCTCTCCCTGGCCTCGCTGACCATCAACACCCTCGGCAAGCGCTCGGTGCGCCGCCCCCGCCCGCTCCTGGACCCGGTGCCCGCGGTACGGCACCTGAAGCGGCAGCCGATCACCACCTCGTTCCCCTCCGGGCACGCCGCGTCGGCGGCCGCCTTCGCGACCGGGGTGGCCCTGGAGTCCCCGGCGTGGGGCGCGGTGGTGGCGCCGGTGGCGTTCTCCGTCGTCATGTCCCGGGTCTACACGGGCGTGCACTTCCCGAGCGACGTGCTCGCGGGTGCCGCGCTGGGCGCCGGCGCCGCGTTCGCCGTACGGCGGCTGGTGCCGACCCGGGCGCAGACCGGTCCGCCGCCCCGGCCGCGCACCGAGGCCCCGGCGCTGCCCGGCGGGGCCGGTCTGGTCGTGGTGGCCAACCGGGCCTCCGGCAGCGCGGACCGGATACGGGTGCTGCGCCACGAGCTGCCGGAGGCGGAGCTGGTGGAGTGCGAACCGGGTGACGTGCAGGCCGAGTTGGCGAAGGCGGCGGTGCGGGCCCGGGCGCTCGGGGTGTGCGGCGGCGACGGCACCGTGAACGCGGCGGCCCGCATCGCCCTGAGCCGCGGGCTGCCGCTCGCGGTGCTGCCCGGCGGCACCCTCAACCACTTCGCCTACGACCTGAGCGTGGAGGACGGCCGGGGCCTGGGCCGGGCGGTGCGCGAGGGCGAGGCGGTCCGGGTGGACGTCGGCCGCTTCATTTCCGGCGGCCGGGAGGGCGTGTTCCTCAACACGCTGAGCCTGGGCGTCTATCCGGAGCTGGTCCGGGAGCGGGAGCGCTGGGCGCACCGGATCGGCGGCTGGCCCGCCGAGGTGCTGGCCGCGCTGCGCGTGCTGCGCACGGACCGGCATCCGCTGAAGGTCGAACTGCGCGGCGAGACGCACCCGTTGTGGCTGCTGTTCGTGGGCAACGGCCTCTACCACCGGATGGGCCTGGCCCCGGGCCGCCGCACCGACCTGGCGGACGGGCAGCTCGACGTACGTGTGGTGCACGGCGGCCGGCATCCCGCGCTCCGCCTGCTCTCGGCGGCCCTCGCGAGCCCGCTCACCCGCTCCCCGGCCCACGCGGAGGCGCGGGTGCGCCGACTGCGGCTGACCGGCATCGCGGCCGGCACGCCCCTCGCATACGACGGTGAAGTCACCGAGGTGGCGGGCGAGATGACGGTGGAGAAGCTGCCGAAGGCGCTGACGGTGTACCGGCCGCTGCCCTGACCCGCCTACCGATCATGACCATCCGTCAGTCCACATCCCGAAACGCGGGTCTCATTATTCGGCATGCGGGCGTAGCGTTGCGGATACCGCGGGACGGGGTCGTCCGGCCCCGTCCGCCGGTGTGACGCGAAGGGGTTGAGCCATGTCGAAGCCACAGGAGACCGCCGTCTACACGCACGGGCACCACGAGTCGGTGCTCCGTTCCCATAACTCGCGAACCGTCGCCAACTCGGCCGCCTATCTGCTGGGTTCGCTCAAGCCCCATATGCGGATCCTGGACATCGGCTGCGGCCCGGGCACCATCACCGCCGACCTGGCCGCGCTGGTCCCCGACGGCCATGTCACCGGCGTCGACTACGCGCCGGGCATCCTGGACCAGGCCCGGGCGACCGCCGCCGGGCGCGGGCTGACGAACGTGGACTTCGCGGTCGCCGACGTGCACGCGCTGGACTACCCGGACGACACCTTCTGCGTGGTCCACGCCCACCAGGTGCTCCAGCACGTGGGTGACCCGGTGCAGGCGCTGCGCGAGATGCGCCGGGTCACCAAACCCGGCGGCTTCATCGCCGTACGCGACGCGGACTACGCGGCGATGACCTGGTACCCGGCGGTGCCGGGACTGGACGACTGGCTGGAGCTGTACCGGCGGGTGGCCCGTGCCAACGGGGGCGAGCCGGACGCCGGGCGGCGGCTGAGGTCCTGGGCGCTGGCGGCGGGGCTCACCGACATCACGGCCACCTCCGGCACCTGGACGTACAGCACGGCCCAGGAGCGGGCCTGGTGGGGCGGACTCTGGGGGGACCGCACGGTCGCCTCGTCCTACGCCGAGCGGGCCACGGAGGGCGGCCATGCGACCACGGAGCAGTTGGCGGCGATCTCAGCGGCGTGGCGGGAGTGGGCGGGGCAGGAGGACGGTTGGTTCGCCGTACTGCACGGAGAAATTCTCTGCCGTAAGTGAGCCTGAACCGCGGGTTTCGGGAAACTCGCGTTGCAGGAGGTTCACACTATGGTTCCCATTCTGCTGGTACTGCTTCTCGCCCTCATTCTCTTCGGTGCCGGATTCGCGGTGAAACTGCTCTGGTGGGTCGCGCTCGTCGTGCTCGTGCTGTGGCTCCTCGGATTCCTGGTCCGAGGTACGACCGGAAGCGGCGGCAGGGGCCGATGGTACAGGTGGTGACGCCACTCGCGCCCGTCGACGGGGCCGGAATCAGCCACGTGCTGCCGGCCCCGTCGGCGTCGGCTCGGTGGCCGGCTCGCCGGTCGGCTCGGTGAAGGAATAGGCCGCCCAGGGACCGGTGAGTTCCACCCGGATTTCCGGTGCCGTGCCCTTCGTGCGGTCGACCAGTTCCACGAATTCCTCGCAATCCACGCGTGGCACCAGATAAGCAGCGTCGAGGAGTTTCTGCGCGGACAGCCCGGAAAGCCGGGAATCCTCGGCACGCCCGGAAAGCCGCTCGTGCAGAATACGGGCGAATTCCTCGGCGGCCCGCGGCGGCCCGGCCGGGTGGAGTGGGGGGGTCCCCAGGACGCCCCCCACCCGGCTCATATAAACAAAACACAGCCC